>NZ_BAABJA010000004.1:0-181159 GCF_039543065.1 Bartonella pachyuromydis
CAAATCTTAAAACACCCTTTGAAAGGTCTTTGAAGACCCTTTGAGAACCACTTAAAAATCATGTGAAACAAAATAAATTGGTACAAAACCTAGTGTCAAAATATACAAAACCTGCTGGCAAGCTACAACAATTGAGAAGAAAATGGTAGCGGAGGAGGGATTCGAACCCCCGACACAAGGATTATGATTCCTCTGCTCTAACCTACTGAGCTACTCCGCCAAATACAAATATGATTACATTATTTCATCTTTTGCGGATATAAGAGGTAGAATAGTAAGATGTCAAGCATCGTTTTTAAGCTTTTCTCTTGTCATTCTATTTTATCCTCGATATGGAGTACTAGGAAAATATAATTTTTATATGATGAGGTGAGGTAAGGCATAAAAATGATGCCACGTGTAGCGGTTTTAGGATGCGGTCATTGGGGTGGGAATCATATAAGAACACTCCAAAGTCTTGGAGCTTTAGCAGCAGTTTCTGATGTTGATAGTGCTCGTGCTGCAAATTTCGCAGATATGTATGGCGTTGATGTTATCGCGCCGGATGATCTTTTTGCTTATAAAGATGTTGACGCGTTGGTGTTGGCACTCCCTCCGCAGCTTCATACAGAAAATGTTTTGCGTGCTGTAAAAAATGGTAAGGATGTCCTCGTTGAAAAACCAATAGCTTTGAATATTACTGATGCTGAACGCCAAGTACAAATTGCTCGCAAATACGAACGGATTTTTATGGTGGGTCACATTTTAAGGTTTCATCCTGCCTTTGAAAAAATGTGTGAATTGGTGGAAAGGGGAGAACTGGGGGAGGTGCGTTATATTTATTCTCACCGATTAGGTTTTGGCAAATTTCATACACAAAGCGATGCTTTGTGGGATCTTGCACCTCATGATCTTTCAATGATTTTAGCTCTCACGGGATGTGAACCTTCCGAGGTTCGCGGTGAAGGGGGAGCTATTATTGATCAGTGTTCTGATTTTGCCCATATTCATATGACTTTTCCAAATGGTATCTGTAGCCATCTTTTTACGTCACGCTTGAGTTCCTATCGTGAAAGGCGTTTAACGGTTGTTGGTACAAAAGCTATGCTTGTTTTTGATGATATGGAACCATGGAGCCGTAAATTGGCATTGCACCGTTTTGCCGTTTGGAAAGAAAATCAAGAGTGGGCTTTTAGCACTGATGAGGTGGACTATATTGATGTGTGTGAAGATTTGCCTCTTACTTGTGAATTACAGCATTTCCTTCATTGTATTGAAACGCGTCAAGCGCCTCGCACAAATGGCGATGATGCTCTTGCTGTTTTACGAATTTTAACTGCTGCTCATGTTAACTATTAGAGATAAAAGAGATAAGTAGCGTTTTTGCATTCTTGTGATAATCAATGGAGTTAGTATGCAATTTATTGACCTTGGAGCGCAGCGTGCGCGTATTGAAGACAAAATTAATTCTGCAATTGCGCATGTGATCGCCAGTGGTAAGTATATTTTGGGACCAAAAGTAACAGAATTTGAAGAGAAATTGGCCAATTATCTTGGTGTTAAACATGTGATTGCTTGTGCCAATGGAACGGATGCGTTGAAAATGCCTCTTATGGCTAAAAATATTGGTCCAGGTGATGCTGTCTTTTGTCCTAGTTTTACGTTTTCCGCAACTGCTGAAGTTGTTGCTTTGGTGGGAGCTCAACCTGTTTTTGTTGACGTTTTGCCTGATACATTCAATCTTGATGTAGGAAAACTTTGTGAAGCAATCGAAATGATTAAAAAAGAAGGACGTCTTAAACCCAAGGCGATTATTGCTGTTGATTTGTTTGGTCTTCCTGCGGATTATGCACAAATTGCTCATGTGGCGGCAAAAGAAAATTTGTTTGTGATTGAAGATGCAGCGCAATCAATGGGAGGACGAAGCGGGAATACTATGTGTGGAGCTTTTGGTGATGTGGCTGCCACAAGTTTTTACCCTGCAAAACCATTGGGTTGTTATGGCGATGGAGGTGCTATGATGACAAATGATGATTATCTGGCAGAACTTTTACGTTCAATCCTCTTTCATGGTAAAGGTGAAACGCAATATGACAATGTGCGTATCGGTATGAATTCGCGTCTAGACACTATTCAAGCTGCAGTTTTATTAGAAAAGTTTGTGATCTTTGAAGAAGAGATGGAAAAGCGTGTGGTGATTGCTCAATATTATTCAGATCATTTAAGAGATATTGTTACAGTTCCAGAAGTGGGAGATAATGTTCGTTGTGCTTATGCACAATATACTCTTAAAGTAAAAAAACGTGATGAACTAAAAGATTATTTACAGAAAAACTCTATTCCTACAATGGTTTATTATAAAACTCCTTTGCATCAACAGCCCGCTTATAAGCATTTCCCTTATGTAAAAGGTTCTCTTGACGTTTCTGAGTCTTTGGGAGACCATGTTTTAAGTTTACCCATGCACCCTTATTTGACGCAAAATGATCAGGATATGGTTATCCAAAGAATAAGAGATTTTTATCATTCTTGAGAGAATATCTTTACAGCTATTCTTTTAACGAAAGTTTTCCGTAAAACATTGTTGTTTAGGTTTAGACATCACTATTTTTAGATAATGTGGCAAGTGTTCAGGGCAGTTTTTTCTCTTAGGAATTTGTGTAAGTGGGCCATATGAATGGTCAGCAGATGGAGCTCGATAGACAGAAATCCAGAGTGCTTACAGAGTGTTATGGGTAGAATTTTCATCCTTTAGAACAAAGAGGGGAAAACATGTTTTTCTCAATAGATAATAAATTTATTGGGGTAGGGAAGATTTAATCAATATTAACGTCGACTGATTTAATATTTATTATTTATATTAAGTTGTTTTGGAGACAATTTATGTGGGAGGTGTTTTCTTCGTGCAGGTTATTTTTTTATAAATCAGAGATGCAAGATCACTTTTTTCTTCAAGAGATTGGTGTTTTTTAGCATGTTGGGATTGTTGAAAAAGTTTGGTCATGTCAGTTATGGGTGAATTTTCTCCTTCTTGTTGTGCTATTTGAGCAGCTAATGTTGCTGCCAATTCCTTTGTTTCTTCACGCAGTTCATCTAGGAGTTGCTGGTTTTCCATGGCATTGAGCTCATTGATTTGAATTTTTTGTAAACGTTGTTGATAATGGGCGATTTTTTCTCGCATAGTTTTAATGTCCATCATGAAAGTGTTTGTTGAAAAAAGATTTTGTTTCGTTGTGATAGCTTCTTTTGAGGGGGAAGATATATTTTGTTTGGGAAAACATAATTGATAAAGCTTTTCTGTTGTTTGGCTGAGTTGTATTTTTTGTTGCATATATTTTTTTTGCAAAAATTCATATTTTTGTTCGTTGTACGCAAGCTTCATAGCGTATTGTGCACAGAGAAAATCGTAGTTTGCTTGTATTTCAGTGTGTGATGACGGAATTTGTGCAGCAACATTTTTATGTGCAAAATAAACAGCTTTCCGCCAAATAAGCGGAGCTAAAAGCACCAATATCCACGCTGTAGAGGCGACGCCAAGAATAAAAAAAAGAAGCGATTGAATAAGCATAAATCCCCTTTTTAATAAAACTCCGTTTAAAATGGATTCCATGTTGGTTTGGGTGTTAATTTTAAATATCCTACATTTATGCCAAGCCGTGCACCAATACCTGTCCGGACTGGAACGAGTAAGACATTGTGGCGTTTTAGGACATGAAAACCAACACCTGCAATTAAATAGGCCGAACCTGAAATACCACCATAGCGGCCCCATAAATTATTTATATTATTAAGATCGTAAACTAAGATCATGAGACGAGAACCTTGGCCACCAAAATCCCATCCTACAGAAGGACCTTGCCAAAAAACTTTATGTTGACCGTAGAGTTTTGTAAAAAGTCTTCCTTCACCATAGGTTAGGCCTGCAAAAAAGGCACCAGAAGCTTCTTCCCCTAAAATATAGGCATTTGGATAACCGTATTGTGAGAAGATATTTTGAATTGCTACTGCTATACCACTTGTTGTTTTTCCAAAAAAGACATGACCTGAATCAATAATTTCTTGTAGCGAATAATGAGGTTCTTGTTGTTCTATTGGTTGGAGTTGTGCTTTTGCTGTGTTTATGACGACGAATAAAAGGAAGATAAAAGATACAATGTTTTTGTACCAGCGTTTTAGAAGAAAGAGGATCATAGAGTTTTTCCCTTTTATTGGTTACAAATAAAAGATAATATTAAGATTTTTATTCTATTCAAATAAAAAATAAGATGTAAGTTCATTTAAATTCTTGAATTTGTTTCTAAAAAATTAGCATGATTGTTAAATTTTCCTATATGTATCCATTGGATGTTAAGAGTTTTGCTTTAAAAGCAAGCTTGTTTTTAATCTTAGGAGTTTTCAATAATTATGACATTAGCTGTTTCTTTGAAGCCTATGGATCTTGCTGCTTTGCTTTGTAGTCGTCTTTGCCATGATTTAATTTCACCTGTTGGTGCTATTCAAAATGCGATGGAGCTCTATGATGAGGGAGGAGCTGAAGAAGATGCTTTGCAATTGGTGCGTTGGTCCGTTGCGAGCGCTTCTGCGCGTTTACAATTTGCACGATTAGCTTTCGGTTTTTCAGGTGCAAATGGGGGACAAATAGATACACGTTCCGCTGAGCAGGTGGCTCAACAATATATGAAAGAAGAAAAAGCAATTTTAAAATGGCAAGTTCCTGCTCTGCTTTTGCCAAAAAATGAAGTTAAACTTTTGCTTAATTTGTTATTGATTGCAAATGCAACTGTTTCTCGTGGAGGAGAAATTGTTGTTATGATTGTGCAAGAGGAAAATAAACGTTCTTTTCGCTTTGAGATTTGCGGTAAAAATCTCCGTATTCCTTCTCATTTTATCGCATTGTATAATGGAGAAATTCAGGAAGAGCACATCGATGCTCATCTTATTCAATCTTATTATACAGTGTTACTTTCTGAAGTGACAGATATGAAAATAAATATCGATGAAACGGATCATTTTATTATTTTGGAAAGTGTGAAGAGACTTTAAGATAGAAATGCTTAAGCCGTATTTGAAAAAGATGGCTTAGAATATATCGGTGAGCAATGAGATGATATTTGTAAATTGGGAGGGGTGAGGGTTCTAAAGCTTTAGGATTTTTTCTAACGAGAGGCTTTTGTGCGAGAACCTTTATTTGTCACAGAGAAAAAATCTCGGCCCGCTATATTCCGAGATTTTACCATGTGCATTTTTACTGCTTAAGCGGTTTTACGTACGTTTTCTTCAACTGGATCACGTAACACATAACCGCGTCCCCAAACGGTATCAATGTAGTTTACGTGAGAAGCAACAGCTTCTAATTTTTTCCGCAGTTTGCAGATAAAAACATCGATAATTTTGAGTTCTGGTTCGTCCATTCCACCATAGAGATGATTGAGAAACATTTCTTTGGTGAGTGTTGTGCCTTTGCGTAGAGAGAGAAGCTCTAGCATTTGATATTCTTTACCTGTTAAATGAACGGGACGCCCAGCAACTTCGACGGTTTTTGCATCAAGGTTAACAGTAAGATCACCGGTAACAATAACTGATTGCGCATGCCCTTTTGAACGGCGAACAACCGCATGAATACGCGCAATAAGTTCATCCTTATGAAAGGGCTTTGTCATATAATCATCAGCACCAAAGCCAAAACCGCGCACCTTATCTTCAATGGCATTCATACCAGAAAGGATGAGGATAGGGGTTTTTATTTTTGCTAACCTTAAGGTCCGCAAGACATCATAGCCTGACATATCAGGCAGATTTAAATCAAGCAGAATAATATCGTAATCATAAAGCTTACCTAAATCGACACCTTCTTCACCTAGATCAGTGATATAAACATTAAAGTTTGCTGACTTAAGCATGAGCTCAATGCTCTGTGTCATAACTTTATCATCTTCAATTAATAATACGCGCATTTTAATCCCTCACTTTGCTCCTTACGAATCAAAAAGAGCATTTCCATTTTATCAGCAGATAAAACCACTGTTGATAAAAACAACTTATGAAACCAAACACTTAATAATAAAAGCGTTTATGAATATTTCAGTAGTACGCGTAACAATCACCACTGAATTCCCCACTATCCATGATAGTGGTTAACAAAATCTTTTTATTTTTAAAAGAGGTTACAAAATTATTTTAGAAAAATAGCATATTTTGGGAGTTAATGAAAAAATAAAATGCTTTTTCCACGGAAATTTTACTTTAAGAAAATCTTATAAAAGACTACTTTAATTAATTTTTTAAAATTTCAGTTTTTGTTTACAGAGCTTTAAACCTCTTTGTTCTATAGTGGAAGAGAAAGGTGAAGAAATAGTTATTTTTTAAAATGTTGTGTTCATCATATTCTGTAAGGAAAGACAGAAATTGTAGTTTTGAATTTTAGAATGGATGGTTTCCTTCAGCCAAAAGCCAACAAGCGGTGTATTAAAGTGCGAATATGAATTTTGAGCTGGCGTAATCAAGGAGTAGTGAGTATGAAGCCACGGGAAAGTATAGTGCGATTGAAGATGTTTCAAGTGCGTGGGAAGCGTCGTGAAATTGCACAGCTTGAGATGATGATTGCAGAATTTGAGCGAATGGTATTAGAATTAGAGTCGCAAATTATTAATGAAGAGCGTAAATCTGGGAACAATGATGTTCATCATTTTGCTTATTCTGCTTTTGCTCGTGCAGCGCGGCAGAGGCGCGATAATCTTATAAATTCGATTCGTGATTTGCAGCTGCAAAAAACAAATGCTGAAATGACGCTTCATGAAATCAGTGGAGAGCTACAGCGTGCACAGCTTCTTGAGGCACGGGAAAAGAAAGTATTCACGGATGATGGGGGTGTTTTAAGGCAATCTCATTCAATGACAGGCTGATAAAACTATCGCTTTGAAATTAATATTTTGAGATACTTATATGCTGAGAGGCAAAAAAACAGCCAAACCTGTAAGAGTTTGGCTGTTTGTATTTTAAGCTGTTATCGAATCACTATCACTGGCAATTAGTACCTGTAATGTTGAATTCTGGTGGTTCGTAATCCTGCTAAACCGTGTTCATCAATCAAACTTTGCCATGAGAGAAATTCTTCCACGGTTAAAGTATAGCGTTGACACGCCTCATCAAGACTTAATAATCCACCTCTTACAGCCGCAACAACTTCAGCTTTGCGACGGATTACCCACCGCCTTGTGGTTTGGGGCGGTAGATCAGCAATTGTAAGTGGACTTCCATCTGGTCCAATAACATATTTCATTTGTGTTTTTATCAGGTTTGTCATTCTATCCTCTACCTTTAGTCAAGGATTTGATTCGTTTATAAAACATGAAATTTAAAAAAGAGCTAAACGCGTTGAAAAAAAATTAATAAAGTAAGAAAGACAACAAAAATATGCTTCAAAGTGAAGCGCGAAGAGTCGTCTTTTATAATATTTTTATTGGATTTTTTAAACAATAGAAAAGATTTTCATTATGCCTTATTTTCATCATTCTTTTTTTGTTTGCAACCGTTTTTAAGAAAGTGATGCTATTGGTTGTGGAAAGAATAAAAAAACAATATAAGAGGACGGTGAATAGCATAAAAGCAATGAATAGCGCATATTAAGGGCATTAACATATTGAGTGTCCATTAAGTAGAGAATGAATACATGTTTTTGAACAGTCTTGATTTACCAGGACGGCCTGAGAATTCCCGCATTGTTGTAGCAATGTCAGGTGGGGTTGATTCATCGGTTGTGGCAGGCCTTTTGAAAAAGGAAGGATATGATGTCATTGGGATTACTTTACAGCTTTATGACCATGGTGCTGCAACACATCGGGTTGGGGCGTGTTGTGCTGGGCAAGATATTGAAGATGCGCGACGCGTAGCAGAGACATTGGGGATACCTCATTACGTTCTTGATTATGAAAAGCGATTTCGTGAAGCTGTGATTGATCCTTTTGCAGAAAGTTATGCACATGGCGAGACTCCTGTGCCATGTGTGGCGTGCAACCAGACTGTTAAATTTGCTGATCTCTTAGCAACGGCGCGCCAATTAGGTGCAGATGCTTTAGCAACGGGGCATTATATCCGCTCACGTTCCCATGGTGCGCATCGGGCGCTCTTCCGTCCTCTCGATGGAGATCGCGATCAGAGCTATTTCCTTTTTGCAACGACACAAGAGCAGATTGATTATTTGCGCTTTCCACTTGGTGATCTTCCTAAAGCACGGGTGCGTGAAATAGCGGCAGAAATGGGCTTTGTTGTTGCCAATAAGCATGACAGTCAGGATATTTGTTTTGTTCCGCAGGGAAAATATTCTGATGTTATCACAAAATTGCGTCCAGAGGCGGCTAATCCTGGAGTGATTGTGCATATCGATGGACAGATTTTAGGAAAACATGCGGGAATTGTCCATTACACGGTTGGTCAGCGTCGTGGTATTGGCGTTGCAACGGGTGAAGCGCTTTATGTGGTTTATCTCGATGTGGAAAATGCGCGTGTTATTGTTGGCCCACGTGAGATGTTGGAGACACATAAGCTCTTTTTGCGGGATGTAAACTGGCTTGGTGATGAGTCGTTGAATAGTTTTCCCTTTGAGGGGGTTGAGGTGGCTGTAAAAGTTCGTTCGACACGTCCTCCGCATCTTGCGCGGTTACATTATCGAGAGGGTGTTTTTTCCGTTGATTTATTGGAATGTGAGAGTGCTGTAGCACCGGGACAAGCTTGTGTTCTTTATGATGGAAATAGTAATGAAGCGCGTGTTCTTGGAGGAGGATTTGTAACCCGTTCAGAACGTGCTGCTGATACTGAAGTGATGTTGAAGCGTCTTTTGTGCAATCTAGAAGCAAAAACGGCTGTTGCTTCAGACTTTGAAACAACTGCTTCTTGTAAATAAAAAGAATATACTCACGAGATATTTTACAATTTACAGTATTATTGTTTTTAGAAAAGTTTAGCGCAATCGCTAAAATGGGCGAGTGCAATACCTGTTGCTGTAGCAACATTAAGGCTGTCAAAGCTGTGAGCCATAGGAATGCGTAAGCTTTCTGATTTTTGTAGGATGGGGCTTGGTAAGCCATCGCCTTCTGTTCCCAAAATAAGAGCTATTCTTTTTATGGGTTTTACTTGCTTTAGAGTGTATGGGGCAGAGGGAGAAAGTGCATAGAGATGAAAATCTGCAACATTTAGAGCTACCATAATGTCATCAATATCCGCACCTTGCGTATAGGGTACTTTGAGAGCTGCTCCAGTAGAAACTCTGATAGATTTGCGGTAGAGTGGATCGCATGAGGTTTTGTCGATGATAATACCATGACTGGCAAAGGCAGCTGCATTGCGAAAAATGGCTCCCATATTATCGTGATTGGAGATATCACATAAAACCAGAATCAAAGCTTTTTTTGGAAGACTTTGTAAAAAATTTTGTAATGATGGGAGTGACTTGCGTTTACTAATACCAAGCACACCACGATGAACATGAAAACCCGCAATATCATCCATGATTTTTTGATGGACGCAATAAATGGGACATGTTGGTTGTGTTTTTTCTAAGAGGGGCATAAGTCCAGAAAGACGTTCACTCACTATGAGCAGTGAGAGGGCAGAAAATTCTTTGGAAGCAAGCAATGCCGATAACGTGACTTTACCTTCAGCTATAAATTGATGTCATCGTCCAACAAGATCTTTTTCACGGATGTTCTGATAGTCTCTCAGACGTGGATCATCAGTTTCATAGATTGTTATGATATTTAAATGCATATAGAGGGTCTAATGTGCTTTTTTCTCAATTGCTAGTGTTCAATATTTGCTTTTTTGAAGAGAGAGCTAAAAAAATTCCATTATTTTAAAACTTATAATAGAATTGTGTTGACAAAATACAACCACAGGTATAGTGTAAGGATACCGAGTGCGGTGCAAGTAGTTTGTTTTCGTATCGGGTGCAGGGTTTTAGGTCCCCGCTATTTCCTAAGCTCTGCATACCCTTAATTTCTAAGGGAAGAGAATCTGGGTCCCCAATGCTCAGATTCTTTTGGGGGTATCTTTCTGTTTTTCTTTCTTCTCTGAAATAGTTTTTTTGCTTCAGTTGATATATAAGATTGCAGTATAAGGTAAAGCAATCTTTTTTACTGTGTGCAATTCTACTGATGTATTGTGAGTTTTTTTTGCTCATAGAGCTGTGGAATGACTTAAAAGTTTATGAGAGGATGAAGAGAATGCCTTTGATTTTTTAAGAGAGCTTTTTATTTCTTGTTAGAATATCTACATTGCGTTATTTCTGATGTTATATTGTGTAACAGCCTTGATACTGAAATGACAATGGTGCGCTGTGAGGTTCTTTTATCTTGTACAACGTCTCTTTCTATGAAGACGCAAGAGGAGTTGTAGTATGTCAAGAATGTCACAGGGATTATAGTTTAAAATGCTATTTCTTATTTTGTAAAGAAGAATGGGCGTGGTGATGGGTGCCAAAATTAATATACAAAGCTTAACCCTCTATTCTATCTTCGTGGCATTTATCGTTTTCGCTTTGAAATATTGGGCATATCACATCACCGGTTCGGTTGCACTTTATTCTGATGCATTGGAATCAATCGTAAATATACTTGCCTCATTGGTAGCATGGTGGGCGGTTAAAGTGAGTATGAAGCCGGCTGATCATGATCATCCTTTTGGGCACCATAAGGCGGAATATTTTTCCGCGATTCTTGAAGGAATCCTCATCATTATTGCAGCGATTATCATCTTAAGAGAGGCATGGGTGGCTCTTTCGACGGTAAAGTTATTGCAAAAGCCGGGGATATGGCTCGTCATTCATGTTGTTGCAAGTATCATAAATTGCATGTGGGGTTGGATTCTAATCCATCAGGGAATAATGCACCGTTCACCGGCTCTTAAGGCAGATGGAATGCACTTTATAACAGATGTTTTTACCTCACTGGCTATTTTAGTTGGTTTGGTTGCTGGTTTTTTCAGTGGGTGGGGTGTATTGGATCCGATTTTAGCAATCATTGTTGCCGTTAATATTCTTTTGCAAGCTTGGAAGGTTATTAACAGTGCTGTCCAAGGATTAATGGATGTTGGCGTTGAATTGAATGAGACTATGCGGATTCGTGAGCTTATTTCTGCAAATGCACAGGGTGCACTTGAAGTCCATGATTTGCTTACCCGTGTTGCTGGTAGAGTGACTTTTATAGAGTTTCATTTGGTTGTACCCGCTGTTATGTCGGTAGGAGAAGCACATAGGATTTGCGATAAAATTGAAGGTGTTCTTCAAGAAGAATTTGATAATGTGCGTATTTCTATTCATGTTGAGCCTGAGGAAGAGGCTAAATTGCCTCTAGGTACAACGGTGGTTCCTTTTCTATAAAAAGATTTTTTCAATTATCTGTTGTAGCCTATAATATTGTGCCTTAAGGGAGAATATAAGCTGCCTTTATATGGATATAAAAAGTGCTGGTCTGTGTTTGCTTTTTTTTGCATCAACCTGATAAAGAATAAGGTTAAGTACAATATTGATGGCAAGGCTTATCTAATAAGCTGGTGAGATGAAATATATAAGTCGTTGGTGGAAAAAAGCATGTGAGAGAAAGCAATCTGTCATTAGCTTTATGGTTCAGAATTTTTGTCTGGATGAATCGGAAAGAGAGAAAGTGAATATCAAGTATTAACCTAGGGATGTTTTTATTGTTCGCTTGTTTCTACAACTTTTAGGACTTGCAAAATGCTTAAAGATTTACTGTTTCAGTACAGGCTATTTCATTTTTTTGATTGATAAGGTTATAGCGTTGTAATTGGCAGTACCATTGAGAGTTTTCACCATCAATGGAAAATAAATTGAATCCTGCGGGAGGAGCTTTATCATCAAAAGCTTGTGATGCCGAGGAAACACCTACGATAGGAATTTTTTTTCCTGTGGTTCCTTGAATAGTCTTCAATGTAGGGAGATGGGTATGGCCATGAAGAACGAGCTCACAGCCGTGATGATTGATAACATCTAGAAAACGTTCAATCCCCCATAATTTCTTATGCCAAAAGGTTGCGTGATGAAAGGGGGGATGGTGAATGATGACGACACGAAAAAGTTTGCGTGTTGCGGCTTCATTTAAAAGTTGCGATAAAGCTTGCGCTTGCCTTTTGCAAAAATAACCAAAAGCTTGAAATGGTGGTGTTGCAATGGCTGACGAGACACTTATAATAGCAACATTCTTGCGAATGCGCATATAAGGAAAAGCCTTTTTTTGGGGGATATCACCTTCAATCCAAGGTTTAAAAAGGGTACAGGCTTTTTGGAAAGCACCACGGACATAGGCATCATGATTGCCAAATGTTAAGGAAATATCTTGAGGCTCTCCTTGGTTTAGCAACCATTGATGCGCTTGTTCAAATTCTTTATCAAGAGCAAGATTAACAAGATCACCAGAGATGACAAGATGGTCAGGATTTGTCTTTTTCAAGCTATCCATTAAAATTTCTAGAACATTTGTTGCCATTTGATTCTTACGTTTTTTTTGCCAATTCAGATAGCCTGTAAGGCGTTTTCCACAAAGTTCAAAGAGAGAAGGTTGGGGCAAAGGTGCAAGGTGCACGTCTGATATATGGGCAAGATAAAACATAGACGTTAGCATAGCGTTGAAAATGATTTAGGCAAGAAAATAGGAAAAAAAAAGAGAATAGGGCAAGCTGATGCATTTTCGAGGTAAAAAAGGCTTATGAAATGAAAAAACGATTGGTCGAAAAGAGAAAGAAAAGCTGTTGGGAAGTTTATGCTTCATTGTTTTTTCATGATAAAAGGTAGTGTGAATTCTTAAGATTTTTAAATGACTGCTACGATATTATAAACTGTTGAAGAGTAATGCGTTAAGTGAATACTATGATAAAGATCAGATGCATTTTAAAATTGTAGCAGAAATTTGGGGACTTTTTAACGGCTTTCACAATACCACATGCTGTTTAACAGGAAAAGACAGATAAGCAGTGCAAAGAAACCAGAAAAGATCGACAAATGGAAGCTATTGATTAAACGGGTTTCTGTTGCTTCTTTTAGAACAATGGAATGGGCAGCAGGTAGAGGTGTTCTAGCTATTTGTGATCGAAGCGGCTTTATAGAAGGAAGGTGAATACCTTCTTTTTCTTTATCGTGTAAACGTACGGTATATCCACCAGTGTGTTTACTGATGGGAGCTAGTTTTTCTGTTGTTGAAATTACATCAAGTAATTCGAGATCGTTGTGCATCTCTACAGGAGAAGGTATTGCTAAATCGCCGTTTTTGATGGTAAAAATTCCTGTCTCATCGGTATTAATCGTTGCTGTAAAAACGCCTTCTTGCGCTTTTATAAGAGTAATATTTTCTTTTTTTCCAGAGGGGAAAGTTATTTCAACGGGCTCTGGATAATCTTTGAGCGTTTGGCGATGAATCGTTAAACGATGATGGTCATTGGTTGCAGTTAATTTTTCCTCTTCAAGTTCAGGCTCTTTCATAAGCCAATGGGTAACTCGTCGATAGAGAGCTGCATAGGGCCCACCACCTTCGAAACCTCTTGCCCAAAGCCAACTTTCATCAGAAAGCAACATGCCCACACGTCCCTGACCAATATGGGAAAGAAGTAAAAGCGGTTGTTCATCGGCTCCTTTCATGAGAGCAATACCTTTGTGTGTGTTTTGGATGGCAATTTGCCGTAACCATCGTCCCCATTGAGAAGCTGGAAAATTCAGTGTTGCAAGATCTCTTGTGACAGGATGACGTTCACCTGCATTGGTTAACTTTGGGCGAAAAGGCTTTTGAATAATAGTACCATTGGGTAATGCGGGGAGGATGCTTATTAAAGGTGTTTTTGCAAGTGAGTTTTGTTGCGTAAACTCAGGTCCTGTTACCATAAGCAACGCACCGCCCTGTTGTACATATTGTGCGATATAATCATAATAGATTAATGGGAGAACACTAGAGTGTTGATAGCCATCAAGAATGATGAGATCAAAATTGTTGATCTCATCAACAAAGAGCTTTTTGGTAGGAAAAACAACAAGCGATAATTGGCTTAAGGGTGTATTATCTGCTTTGTCGGGAGGACGCAAAATCGTAAAATGAACAAGGTCAATATTAGAGTCTCCTTTTAAAAGATCACGCCATGTTCTCTCTCCATTATAAGGTGCACCTGAAATAAGAAGGACACGCAAATTTTCTCTAATTCCTTCAATAAGTGCTATGGTGCGGTTGTTTTCAGAGCTTAATTCGCCTTTGTACGCCTCTGTAGCAACTTGGATGATATTTTTTTCAGTATGGGGAAGAGTAATTTCAGTTTGAAAAATATTACCAGGGATTACAGAATAATGACCAACTTCTTGTCCATTGACGCTTACAATAATATTTGCTTGTTTTGGGAGGGATTGTTGGGTTTGTCCCTTATCTTCTACTAAGATAGAAAGCATTTGTGGTTTATTGATAAGAGCAAAGCGAGGAGGAGAAATAATTTTGACTTGGCGGTCAAATTCATCCGATCTTCCTGTTATAAGGGCATTGAGTGGTGCTTGATGGTGAAGTTTTGCAATGTCAGGAATGTCATGTACTTGTCCATCGGTGATAAAAATTGTCCCTGCATAACGAGATGGTGGAATATCAGATGTGGCTTGTGTTAAAGCATGAAACAAATTTGTTGAGGGTGCATATTGGTTATCAGCAAGTTTCCCAACCTCAATAAAGCGTGGTTCAAATTGTGGGTGGTTTGCCAATGCATTTGTGAGTTGCATGCGTGCTTCATCAGTGTCGTTTGTACGTGTGCCAAATGTTTGGCTTTTGCTGCGATCAATGACAATGCCTATGGTGCTTTTCAGTGGTTCGCGCTGCTCTTTTACGATCATTGGATTGAGTAAAGTAAGAATAAGAGCGATCAATGCCATCAGGCGTAATAGAGAACCTTGACGCTGCTTAATGAGGCCAATAATGACAAAAAGAGCGGATATCCCTCCTAATAAGAGAATCCAAGAGAGAGGCAAAAAAGGCTGAAAAGTCAAGAATGGAATCATTGCCTTCTTTCTCTTTTAAAGCGTTCTAAAAGTGCGGGAACATGCACTTGGTCCGCTTTATAGTTTCCTGTAAGCACATAGATAACTATATTTAATCCTGCACGAAAAGCCCAGAGTCGTTGGATCGGATCATTGGGAACAACTGGGTATTTCCACATGCCTTTTTCATCTAGTGCCCAAGCACCAGCAAAGTTATTTCCGGTAATCAGGAGAGAGCTGACATTATCACCAAAGCTAAGAGGATTTTTATTTTTTTTATTGGTTGATGATGATTCAACCCACAAAGGTGAACCACGGTAGAGCCCTGGAAAATCTGGCATGATATAAAAAGAACGGGCAATTATATGATCCGTTGATGCTGGTTCAATGGCTGGAATGTTTAATCCCTTTAAAATGGTTCTTAGTCTTTGTGTGGCTGGGGTGGCTGTTCCTTGAAGAGTAAGGATGGTGGTTATTTGATCGCGCGTGTCAAATAAAATTGTGCCTCCGTGTTTCATAAAGTTATTTATTTTTTCAAGACTCTTTTGTGTTGGTAGAGGACTGTTTGCATCAAGGGGCCAATAAATGAGAGGATAGAAGGCAAGTTCGTCTTTATCGAGATCAAGTGCTACCACAGAGCTTGGTGTGAGCATTGTCCGTTCTGCGATGAATCGGCTTAAGGCTTCTAGACCGCTCTTACTTGTTGCATCAATTTCCTGATTGTTCGTTATAATGTAAGCAAGATGTGTGGCACCTGCTGCTTGTACCATGCTTTCTGTATGGCTTTCTATGTTTTGTGCATGAACGGTTGGTGTGTATGAAAAGAAGGTCATAATACCTATTATAAGGGGAAGAAAAAGTAGCATATTGCTGCGTCGGTTAAGAAAAAGAACACCTCCCATCCATAAAGTTAAAAAACTATCCAAGGCAAAGAGTAACATAGCGAATGCTAATAATGGGCCAATGAGATGTTTTTCTTTTATATCGTAAGATAAAGGATTTTTGCTTAAAGAAGGTGACAGAGACTGCTTTATTAATTGTGATGAAGGACTTAACAAATTGAGTGCATAAAAATTTTCTTTTACACCATAAAGTCCGGGGGGAGTACGATAGGAGGCAAGGGGTGGATTTTTAGCATTAAGAACTAGTGGAACAACATGAGAGGGGGGCGTTTGCAATTGACCATCAGCAGCTATTGTTTGCCAAGGATTTTGTATTGTTGTTCCTGTTGTTATATGTGTTGGATTTGTGTTTTCATAGGCACTTAATGTGATTAGTTTTTGCAACATTTGTGCAAAAAAGCCAGAAAGAGGGAGATTGGACCATGTGGGATCTGGAGCAATGTGAATAAGAACAAGTGTTCCTTTACCACGTTCTGATGCTGTAATAAGGGGTGTTCCATCAGAAAGAGCGAGCCATGTTTTTTCAAAAAGATCTGAACTTGGTTCTGCTAGGATTTGGCGTGAGACCGTAATATCTTCTGGAAAGGGAAGATCATAAAACAGGCTATTTTTTGTAAATGGCGCAAGTTTTTGCGGTTTCGTCCAAGACATAATACTGCCAAGCAAACGTTTGCTAGGGCGCAAAGCTACTGGAAGAAGGCTATCATAGTGTTCTGCAGTACTCAGTTTTTCTCCCGCAAAGCGGATGAGTGTTCCTCCTTTGTTGACAAAGTCAGATAGTTTTTTTTCTGCTGCTGCTGACATGTTTACAATGTCACCCATAATAAAAACAGAAGGATTTTGTTTCAGTAAGTGATCAATATCCGCTGAAAGTTCTCTTCCACCAGCTGTTATAAGCTGTGTATGATCTTGGAGTGCTTTTATAATATAGTAAAATGGAGAGAGTAAAGGTTGTATCATTTCATTGGTATTTGATGAGAGAAGAGCAACACGGCTTATTTTTTTATGGCTGTCGACTAAAAAGGTAGCAGCAGCATGGGCTTGGTTGCTCATTTTTATCCAAGCAATGTCATTGCGTAGTTCAAGTGGTACGCTAAAAGGAACAAGCGCGGTGGTTTTTCCCTCAAGAAAGTTTGCTTTAAACTGGCCGAGCAATTGGTTGTTTGAATCATAAAGGTCTAGCGTGGTAGGAGAGCCACCGTGTGTTGTTGCACGAATAATGTGTGTGGTCATATTGCCATTGTTATTTTCTATGGTCGTTATGCCAATTAAATCCGAAATATCAGCTAAATACCATAAAAATGTTTTGGGTTTTAATTGTTTAATAAGAGAAAAAGTTTGATCATCTTCCTTTGTTTGTAGTCCATCACTTAAGTAAGCAATGTCGAGAGATTTTCCTTTGTTTATTTCAATCAGTTTTTCTAGTGCCTGCATACGATTGACAGGCCAAGGGCGGGGTTGCAAATGCATTAAATGTTGTTTTACAACTTTTGCGGGGAAGGGACCTCTAGCGGCTTCATCATTTTCAGCGGTGGCAAGCAAATAAATGTCTTTTTGCTGTTTTTCTGCTTGTGTAAGGAGGTTTTTTGCAAGAGAGATACGTTTTTTCCATTCTTTAGCAGATGCCCATCCATTATCGATAATGAGAGCAAGGGGCTGTGATTTTGAGAATATAATTGGTTTTTGATTCCACGTTGGGCGCGCTAAAGCGATGATAATGAGTGCTGCTATGGTTAAGCGTAATAACAATAACCACCATGGTGTATGGCTTGCCTTTTCCTGTTGATTAATTGGTTTTGGTAGAAAACGTAAGGGAGGAAAGAGTTCTTTACGCGGTGAGGGAGGTGTCGTGCGTAACAACCACCAAATGATTGGCAGGGATAAAAGTCCAAGTAACAGCAGGGGAGCAGCAAAACTCACAGCGACCTCCTGATATGAGAGTGAGAATTCCCCATTTTGTTTGCGAGATGCAAAATGGTTTCTGTGAAGGGCTTGTTTGTTGTACTCACGTGATAGGTCCATCCTTGGCGTGAGCAAAAAATTGCTAATTCTTGTCGTTTTGCTTGATACAGCTTGCAATAGTTTTCACGAAGATTCTCTGCTTTTCCAAAAGTATGCTTTTCTTTTGTTTCTGGATCAAAAAATTCAGTACAGCCTCTATAGGGAAAGTTTTCTTCTGCGGGATCAGCAATTTCAATTAAATGCGCAGTGACTTGTTTTGTAGATAAAGTGCTTAAATGTTGGATGATCTTTTCAGGATGATCGAGAAAGTCACTTATTATGATAGCATGAGAAAAACGTGTAATCGTTGAAAAATTGGGGAATGAATTTTCATTTTGATGATTTGTCAAAGCGAGTGCTATGCGTTCTATAACATTGGATGCCATGGTAGGGGGTAAGAGGTTTGGGATAGCAATATGTTCGCCACTTTGTGCAAGAAGCAATGCCAATACAAGGGTAAGAATGATGGCATAATCACCCTTAGAAATTTTAGAAAAACGTGAACAATAATGCATAGATGCACTTTGATCAGGCCAAAGCCAAACCATTTGAGTCATTTGTCGTTCGTGTTCGCGTAGGTAAGTATGTTCATCACGTGCTGAGCGACGCCAGTCAATACGTGTAATGGATTCCCCTTCAATATAGGGGCGAAATTGCCAAAAATTTTCTCCCTGACCGCATCTGCGTTGTCCATGCCATCCTGTCATCAGTGTATTGGCGATCCGGTTTGCCTGTAGAAGAAAAGACGCCATCTTTGCCGTATCTTCATGCAGTTTGCTAGCAAGTGACATGGGAGGGGTTTTTGAAACTTTTTTGCCAATGGCCATTTTTAAAAAGCGTCTTTCACGAGATTATTGAGAATATCTTTTACGGTTATATCTTCGGCACGTGCAGAAAAATTGAGTGCCATGCGGTGTTGTAATACGGGATAAGCTAGCGCTTCAACATCATCAAGTGAGGGCGCTAAACGCCCATAATAAAGTGCACGGGCACGGACACAAAGGGAAAGTGCCTGTGATGCGCGTGGACCAGGTCCCCAAGCAACATAAGTGTTTGCAAGGGTGTTGTTTTTACGAGGACGAGCCGAACGAACGATCTTTAAAATGGCTTCTATAACATTTTCTGAAATGGGCATTTTCCGAATGATCTTTTGAATTTTTTGCAGTTTTTGGGCTGACAAAATCGGTTTTGCACTTTGATTTTTCTCTCTTGTTGTTTCTAAAATGATACGCCGTTCTGTCATAAGATCAGGATAGTCAATATCAATTTGCATCAAAAAGCGGTCTAGTTGTGCCTCAGGAAGTGGGTAAGTTCCTTCCTGCTCAAGAGGGTTTTGGGTTGCTAGTACATGAAAAGGTTGTGGCAAATCATAACGCTGACCTGCAACGGTGACATGGTATTCTTGCATAGCTTGTAAAAGAGCTGATTGCGTGCGTGGAGAGGCTCGATTGATTTCATCAGCCATAAGAAGTTGGGTAAAAATAGGTCCTTGAACGTAACGAAAAGAACGTTTACCACTCTTATCGGAATCCATAATTTCAGAACCAATAATATCTGATGGCATAAGATCGGGGGTGAATTGGATGCGTTTTTCATCAAGTCCTAATACTGTTGCCAAAGTTGCAACAAGACGCGTTTTTGCAAGTCCTGGAGCACCGACAAGAAGGGCGTGTCCACCAGCAAAAATAGTGATTAAAGCATATTCAATCACATGATTTTGCCCAAAAATAACTTTGTCAATTTCTTGTTGTAGAATATCCAATTCTTTGTGCGTGGTATCAATATCATCAATGACCTCTTGCGCTTCCTCACTGATATTGATCTCTCTTATAGAATTGGATGATGTATCACGTTGACTCATATTTCTTCCTTAAGGCATTTGTAGCAAAATCGATAATTTTCTCTGCATGATAATGAATACTTTATAATTTGTAGCAGAAAATGCGAAGAAAAGAAGCGCAATATGTTGTTTTTTTATCTTCGCCCATATGCAAAGTGATCTATTTGAAACAAGCAAGTGTGTTGTATAAGGGAGATATGGGAAATAGTATTCTCATGACTATATCTGTTTTAAGGCAAAGAAGATAATTTTTTGAAAGGTTAAAGGGTTGAGCATTAGACAAGATTTCAAACAGGTTAAATGGTTGCAACATCATGATATTCAAATACTTCTTCGCATTTTGTCTTTGGACGGTGAAGAGGCTCGTATTGTGGGGGGGGCTGTGCGCAATCAGCTATTAGGGCAGCCTATTTGTGATATTGATATTGCTACAACTTGTTTGCCACAGCAGACTATAGCACGCGTAGAAGAAGCAGGATTTAGAGCTGTCCCTACAGGTGTTGCATTTGGTACAGTAACGGTGATTTCTCAGTCATGTTCTTATGAGGTAACAACGCTTCGCTCTGATATTGAAACAGATGGTCGTCATGCGAAAGTGGCCTTTGGTCGTGATTGGAAAAAAGATGCGGAACGGCGGGATTTTACCATTAATGCGCTTTATTGTGATGCTTCTGGTCGTCTTTATGATGACGTGGGGGGATTGAATGATATTGCTAGCCAGACAGTACGCTTTATCGGCATTGCAGAAAATCGTATTCGCGAAGATTATTTGCGTATTTTGCGTTTTTTTCGCTTTTTTGCTTGGTATGGTATGGGACGACCTGATGTGGAGGGCTTGAAGGCATGTGTTCGTTTAAAGGATGGTTTACACAAGCTTTCATCGGAGCGCATTTGGGGCGAAATGAAAAAACTGCTTGCAGCCTTAGATCCAACGCGTGCTCTTTTATGGATGCGTCAAAGCGGCGTTTTGGCATGTCTTTTTCCTGAAACAGAAAAGTGGGGCATTGATGTAATTCACCCGTTGGTGAAGACAGAACAGGCTCTTGGTTGGAAAGTTGATCCGTTGTTACGGCTAGAAAGTCTTCTTCCTCCTGATCCTGTGCGTGTTTATGAAATGGCAAAGCGTTTGCGTTTATCTCATAAGGAAACAACGCGGTTAAAAGAATGGGCAGAGTTGGAGAGGATCAAGCAAAACTATTCAGAGAGTTTTGTACAAAAACTGATTTATTTACATGGTAAGCAGCCGGTTTTAGATCAGTTATCTTTGTCTATTGCATCATCATATGTTGATGCCTTAGAGAAAAGCAGTGCTTTACAAAAAGCAGAAGATTATGTCAGGCTTTATCAGTTTGCTCAAAGGTGGCAGATTCCAACTTTTCCTATAAGTGGCAAGGATTTGATCCAGAATGGTTTTTCTAAAGGTATTCTTTTAGGGAAAAAACTCAAAGAGCTTGAAATGGTATGGATTGAAAGCGGATTTCTTATGGATCGTAATGCATTATTAGAAAAAATTAATTTATAATATACGTTTTTTTGAAATAAACTTTTGTTTTTATTTTATAAAACTTGTTAGTGGAGTAAAAATAATGTGATAGAGTGTTATCTGTTCTATTGTAAAATCTTATCAAGATAGTGGCATAAAACGTGTTCGTTGCGTTTAAAAATGTAATTTTGTTTACTTGTTTGGTTTCTGTTGTCTTTTATATCATTCATGAAGTTGAATATATTCAGGGTAAGGCTTGTGGTTAGCGCTTATGAGGTAAATACATAAATGGGGAGCTAAGTGCTTTCCATTGAGAGCAATCTTTTTTATGATAGATTGACGCTGATAAAAAGCTTTGTTCTTTAGAAGGAGGAGATCGAAAGGGCTCTTTTATCGTTTGGCTCAATCAATATGATTTTTTCCCAATGATTTCTAAAGGTTATTTTTAGCTTATTCTACAAACATATTGAAAAATATGCAGTTTTAATGGTATTATGAGCTTCTGGAGAGATGTGGCACTTCCACTTTTTTGATAGTCGTTGATATTGTATAGGTCATTAGCATTTTTATCAATATATTGAATCCCTTACGGAAACTTCTGTGTTTTCTTTATCAAGTTTCTCTCTTTTCATGATAACCAATTTGGCGAAGTGCTTCTCCTGTTGCAATGGCCACACTCATTGCGAGATTTAAAGAGCGTGCGTGTGGTTTCATGGGAATTTTCAATGCATAATCAGCAGCTTCATGAACATAATCAGGGACACCTGCCGATTCACGACCAAAAAGTAAAACATCATTTTCTTGATAGCTTATCTGCGTATAGCATGTTTCTGCTTTTGTGCTCAAAAGCAAAAGCCGCCGCTTAAAGTGTCTCATGGTGTTTATAAAATTCTGCCAATCAATATGTCGCTCTAGCGAGGCATATTCGAGATAATCTAATCCCGCACGCTTAAGATTGCGATCGGATAAGTTAAAGCCGGCTGGCTCAATAATATGAATATGTAAGCCAAAACAGGCGCCAAGACGCAAAATTGTTCCAGTATTACCGGCAATATCAGGTTGAAAAAGCGCAATATGAAGTGTCATGTTTTACGTAGTAGAATTTTTCCTTCGCGTTTGTAAAGACGCTCTATAGCTTATGCAATAGATCTCATTGAGAAGCATGTGTTATTTTCGGGATTTTGGGGAGGATATATCCAAGTTTATGATAAAATGAGTAGAGAATGAATTATGAAGAGGTGAGCATAGTTCAAAGAGTTTTAAGACAAATATTGGTTCTTATAAGAGTAGATTTTATTGAAAGAATGTTTAGAACTGTTGTATTTGTGTAGTTCTGTTGTTGAAATATTTATCAAAGTAACATGTCTGATTGTGTCGATTATCAAACATGCATCGCTTTTTACACAATATATAATCTTCATGTTTTTGATGAGGGAAATCACTGATTAAATGCGAAATTCAGTTTTCTTTATAAAGCTTTGTTTGAGAAGAGCTTTGTATGAATTGTTTCTTAATGGAAAAGATTTTTGTGTTGAATGCATTGGTAAGACACTGCAATGTTGGAGTGTTGCTTGAATTCAATAGATTAGAGGCTTTTCAATAAGTGATAATGCGAGGGAAGATACTATATTTGGTTTATGCTATCTTCTTTTTAAGTTGCATTAAAGGAGTAAATTTGAGAATGTAAATAGTAGGAAATAAAAAATATTGAAGAAAGCAGGTCGTGGGGAGAAGTTCTGATTTGTTGTCATCGAGCTTAGTGAAAAAAGAGAAGAAAACGGCAAATTATATAAATGATAAGAAGTCTTTTCTGAGATATTTTTATGGTTTAAAGAACTGATTGACGGGGGATTGTGTTATAAGGGAGAGAATGGTAGAGAAACTATTTTAGGGAGTACGCTTTAGTTAAGATAATGAGTGAGAAGACGAGGCGGGATTTTCTGTTTTTGCTAACAGGTGTTACAGGAGCCGTTGGGATAGGTGCTGCGATGTGGCCTTTTATCCGTCAGTTGCGTCCAGATGAAGCTGTTTTAGCGTCTTCTTCTGTTGAGGTTGACCTTTCTAGCATTGAAGAGGGCATGTCGGTGACGGTTAAATGGCGTGGACAGCCTGTTGTTATTCGTAACCGCACTGCAAAAGAAATTGCTGAGGCACGCGCTACTAAATTGATTCTTCTCAGAGATCGTCAGGCACGCAATCCTAATCTTAAAGGTGAAGAAGAAGCAACAGATTTAGCCCGTTCAGCAGGCGAAGGACGTGAGAATTGGCTTATTCTTATTAATCTTTGTACGCATCTAGGCTGTGTAACACTTGGCCAATCGGGACGATTTGGTGGGTGGTTGTGTCCATGTCATGGGTCGGTTTATGATACAGCTGGAAGAGTGCGTTCAGGTCCTGCTAACTATAATCTTGCTATCCCTCCTTATCGATTTCTTTCTGATACTTTACTGAAAATAGGATAAAGTGATGGCACGATTCCCTCCTTATATTCCTAAGACTGCTCTTGCCCGTTGGTTTGACAAGCGTTTACCTCTCCCTCGTTTTTTTTACAATGCATTTGTTATTTTTCCTGTACCGCGTAATCTCAATTATTTTTATACATTTGGTGGTATTTTGACCGTTATGCTTTTATCACAGCTTTTGACGGGTCTTGTATTGTCTATGCATTATGTGCCGGATGTTCATTTGGCTTTTGAAACAGGTGAACGCTTTAGGCGTGAAGGGCAGTTTGGTTGGCTCTTTCGTCCATGGCATTGTGTCGGATCATCGTTCTTTTTTATTGCTGTTTATATCCATTTAGCGCGGGGACTTTATTATGGTTCTTATAAAAATATGCGCGAAATGGTTTGGGTTACCGGCATGTTTATCTATATCACTATGATGGCAATAGCATTTTTTGGTTACGTGCTGGTTTGGGGGATGATGTCTGTTTCTGCTGCTTCAGTGGTTGCTGGCTTTTTAAAAGCTATTCCTTTGGTGGGGACATGGTTGCATGAAACATTGCTTGGTGGTTATAGTGTGGGACAGGAGGCATTGAACCGTTTTTATGTACTTCATTATCTTTTGTCATTTGTTTTGCTTTTTCTGGTAGGGCTTCATATTTTTGCAATTCACCAAGTTGGACAGGGTAATCCAACTGGTCTTGAGGTACAATCGAAAGAGGAAACTGTTCCTTTTGCACCTTATGCGCTTATCAAAGATATTTTTGCCATTACTGTTTTTCTGATCTTTTTTGCTTGGTTTTTGTTTTATATGCCTGATTACATGGGACAGGCTGAAAATTATGATGTTGCTGACCCTTTAAAGGCACCTCTTCGTGTGGTGCCGGAGTGGTATTTTTTGCCTTTTTATGCCATACTGCGTGCCATAACTTTTAATATTGGCGTTCTTTCATCAACTTTTTTGGGGATTATCCTCTTCGCAGGTTCGGTTTTCGTTTTGATTCTTGTTCCATGGTTAGATCGCTCTAAAATATGTTCTGCAAGGTATCGGCCTATTTACAAAATTTTCTTTTGGGTATTCATTGCTGATGTTGTCTTTCTTGGCTATCTAGGTTCAAGAGAAATTAGTGACAGTGTCCTTTTATGGACGCAATTGGCGACCGCTTATTATTTTATATTCTTTCTGATTATTTTGCCGATCCTCCCTCTTTTTGAAAAGAATTGTTCTCTCCCTTCTTCCGTTACTGAAGATATGAAACAGAAGAAAAATAAACTATGGTGAATGTTTTTATCAGATTGATTGTTATCGCTATGATATGCTTTTCTTCTCATAGTGTGGCTGGCAATGTTTCAGATGGGGAGGAGAAATTTATTTCTTTCCCGTTACATGTTCCTAAAAGACAAGAATGGAGCTTTTCAGGACCATTTGGCGTTTATGATAAAGCACAGTTGCGGCGTGGATTAAAGGTTTATAAACAGGTTTGTGCCAGTTGCCACGGGTTAAAATATGTAGCTTTTCGCGATTTAAAGGCTCTTGGCTATGATCAAGAGCAGATTAAAGCTTTTGCGAGGCAATATCAGATAATCGATGGTCCTAACCGAGAAGGGAAGTTTTTTAAACGCCTTGGGGGTGCAACTGACTATTTTCCTTCTCCTTTTGCTCATGAAGAAGAAGCAAAAGTCATTCTTAATGGTGTTTATCCTCCGGATTTATCATTGATGGCACGTGCGCGCGCCATATCTTTGCCGTTTTCTGCTTTGATTACTGATATGTTAACGCATTATAATACCGCTGGTTCGGATTATATTACAGCTCTTTTAACAGGATATCAGGAGGCACCAGAAAATACAGAAATCGCTGATGGTTCTTGGTATAATCCTTATTTTATTGCTGGTAATTCTATAGCTATGGCACCTCCATTGAGTGATGGTGTTGTTTCTTATGAAGATGGAACTCCAGAAACTGTTGAACATTATGCACGTGATGTTTCTGCTTTTTTGATGTGGGCTGCTGATCCTCATATGGAAATTCGTAAAAAAACCGGTTTTCGTGTTATCTTATTTTTAATCATTTTTGGGGGGCTTGTTTATATTTTAAAAACTCATATCTGGCGTGATTTAGAAGAAAAACTAGAGAAAAAGAAAGACTGAAAAGAAGAAATATCAGGATTATTGGTCTTAAAATAGTACAAAGAGTGTATGGAACAATTCTTGTTATGATGCATTGACGCTTTATAAAGTAAAAACGGAGATGTTAAAATGAGAAAAATTGCCTATACTGCTCTTATATCTGCTTTAATGGTTTCTAGTACTTACGCGCAGACTTTTGAAGTTCCTTATAAAGATGAAGTGATTTCTTCAACTGGTGTTGTACAGGTGGGGTCAGATATGTCTGCGCGTTATGTTACACCTTTAGCAACGGATTTCGTTGCTTCGAGTCTTATTGGTGCAGATGTATACAATATAGAAAATGAAAATATTGGTGAAGTAAAAGATATTATTTTGCGTGAAAATAACATTGCAGGGTTTGTTATTACCGTTGGTGGTTTCCTTGGTATAGGAGAGAGTTATGTGGTTGTTTCTCCAGAAACAATCCAGATGACAAATGATTATGGTAAGTGGAAACTTATTACCAATGCGACAAAGGATTCTTTAAAGGAAGCTCCAACATTTAAATATGAAGGACGTTGGGCGCGCTAATTTCATATTTCCATTCTCTATGGTTAGAACAGTTGCTATCATAACATATGATGGCGCTGTTTTTTTACAAAGCGTTTGAGAGGGAAAAATTTTATGCAAAAAGTTGTGCAGTTTCTTAAAGACATCAAAGGTAAATTGAGATGAAATCTGAATGGTTGTGATGAGGGAGGAAACAAATATTTTAATTTGTTTGAGAGGAAAATACCTTGCATATTTAGAGCAGCTAGAAAATAGCTCAAAGCGAATTCTTCTTATATTATAGAAA
This sequence comes from Bartonella pachyuromydis, assembly GCF_039543065.1. NCBI lineage: Bacteria > Pseudomonadati > Pseudomonadota > Alphaproteobacteria > Hyphomicrobiales > Bartonellaceae > Bartonella > Bartonella pachyuromydis. The sequence continues at coordinate 26,616 of NZ_BAABJA010000004.1, forward strand.
TATGATAGAAGAGGGAAATGAAAATCTTATCTCTCTGTTTATTTGCGCATAGATTACCTTTAAAAAGATTCATAAAATAACGTGTTATTGATAATAAAAGGTCTTTTTAGTTCTTTAGTAGATGTAACATATTGAGATAAAACGGATATTTAAGTATTATGTTTAAACAACATAACATCGCCATCTTGTACGATGTATTCTTTACCTTCATCGCGGGCTTTGCCTGCTTCTTTTGCGCCGTTTTCTCCTCCTAAAGCAATATAATCCTCGTAGCTGATGGTCTGAGCGCGGATAAAGCCACGTTCAAAATCTGAATGGATAATGCCTGCTGCTTGAGGGGCTTTCGTGCCACGTGTAATTGTCCATGCTCGTGTTTCTTTAGGTCCGCAGGTGAAATAAGTAATGAGGTCCAGCAAAGAGTAGCCGGCGCGAATGAGGCGATTTAGGCTTGGTTCAAAGAGCTCTAAAGCATTAAGATATTCTGAAGCCTCTGCATCATTGAGTTGGGTAATTTCAGCTTCAATGGACGCAGAAATGATAATGCTTTGAGCGCTTTGCTCTGCTGCCATTTTTTCAACCATTTGGGTAAAGCTATTTCCATGAGCGGCATCATTTTCGCTTACATTGCACACATAAAGTACGGGTTTAGAGGTAAGAAGATTTAAACTGTCAAGGATGCGGCGCTCCTCGGAAGATATATCTTGGCGTAATAATCGAACAGGATTTCCTTTTTGGAGTAAGTTTAATGCTGCTTCCATAATGGGAAGAGTCGTGAGAGCTTCTTTATCTTTTCCAGTTGCACGTTTGCGAATTTGTATGATGCGCCTCTCAAGACTTTCAAGATCTGCGAGCATAAGCTCTGTTTCAACAGTTGTGGCATCAGAAAGAGGATCAATGCGTCCTTCTACATGGGTAATATCTTCATCTTGGAAACAGCGTAAAACGTGAATAATAGCATCAACTTCACGGATATTGGCTAAAAACTTATTGCCTAAACCTTCTCCTTTTGAAGCGCCACGTACAAGCCCAGCAATATCAACAAAACTGATGCGTGTGGGAATGATTTCTTTTGAGCCAGCAATGGCAGCAATTTTTTCCATACGCAAATCTGGAACTGCAACTTCACCGGTATTGGGTTCGATGGTACAAAAAGGATAATTGGCAGCTTGTGCTGTAGCCGTTTTGGTTAGTGCATTAAAAAGAGTGGATTTTCCAACATTAGGCAATCCCACAATACCGCATTTAAAACCCATGAGTTTTCTTCTTTTCTGTTGATTTTATGGTTAGGATAATATTCTTTTGGGTTTTTTATAGCATATTTTGAAAAGAGTTATAGTCTCTTGTTGCTGTAGGTAAGGAAAAAGTCTATGTTAAAAAATAATTTGTCTTTTTTTATCACATTTAACAGTTTTCTATCTTAATGATAAGAGAATTTCAAATTAACGTTAATAATGTGCTAAGTTTTTCATAGTATGCAAGTCTGCATAAAAAATTAATTGGAGAAAATAGAAGAGTGTTGTCTCGTCGTGCCTTTTTAATTGCAGCACCTTTGGCTTTGGTTGGATGTGCTACGCGTCACTCAAATGTGTCGTTGGATTCTTCTCAACAAGTTCGGCACATTCCAGCAGAAATGCAGGCCTTGTATGGTCCTGTAATAAATGAACCTTACTTGTTGCCTGCTATTGATCTTGCTACAATTGATCCCAAATTTTGGCGTCAAAGGGTTATTTATTATACTTCTTATCTCCCTGGAACACTGGTTGTCGATACGCAGGAGCGTTTTCTTTACCTTATTGGTGAAAATGGCAGCGCTTTGCGTTATGGTATTGGGGTTGGGAAGGAAGGCTTAGCATTTGAAGGTGAAGGGGTTATACAGCGCAAACGTCGCTGGCCGAATTGGACTCCTACAGTGGCAATGATGAATAGAGAACCAGAACGTTATGGTCATTTGGGGAAAGGCATGCCACCAGGACCTGATAATCCATTGGGAGCACGAGCACTCTATCTTTTCAAAAATGGGCAAGATACATTGTTCCGTATTCATGGTTCCCACGAATCGTGGTCTATTGGCCATGCTATTTCAAGTGGATGTATTCGTTTGCTTAATCAGGATATTATTGACCTTTATGATCGTGTTCCTATCGGTTCTCGTGTGGTGGTGTTACAAAACAATGAGAGACCAAAAGTTTACAGCCAACAATCCACTGCTTCTAATCCACTAGAGTCAACCATTAATCCGAGTGATTTTTTTTAAATTTAAAGAATACTAGTCATTTCAATTAATATATGGTTTGTGATATTTATGAGGGTAATTTTATAATTTAAAGTTAATAATCAAGAGTGTATGCTCACTATAGTTTGCTTTAAACATAAGTAGATTTTTGAGGGGGTATTTCATGCGTTTCATTTGATGTGTTGTGCTCATTGTCTGTTCCTTTTCCTTTTGAAAAAGCGAGTGTATGTAAGAATGACACAAAGCGGTGTTGATTTATTGTGTTTTAGAGAAAAGCGCCATTACCACAGGCTTTTATTTCTCATCGTTTGTGAGATTTCATTCATAAAGAGAGACCTGTCCTCTTTTATAAGGAAAGAAATGTTCTTTGCAAGTGCCTCTAAAAGAGGAACTAACCATTTTTGGTCAGATTTTGTGAAATCTCCTAGAACATACTGATGAACAAGTTCTTTAGAATTGGGGCGTCCAATTCCTAAGCGGATACGATAATAGTCAATACCGCAATGCGCATCAATAGATTTTATGCCGTTATGTCCATTGTTTCCTCCACCAATTTTTACACGTATTTCTCCTGGTAATAAATCTAACTCATCATAAATGATAATCAGATTTTTCAAATCAAGTTTATAAAACCGCAAAGCTTCACCAATTGCTTGGCCGGAAAGATTCATGAAAGTTTGAGGTTTTAGAAGAAAAGTCTTTTCACCATTTATGAGACCATTGGCGATTTCAGCTTGAAATTTTTTTGACCATGGAGAAAAAGGTAAGGACTGGTAAATCGCATCAATAGCCATGAAACCAATATTATGGCGGTTATTTCGGTATTGTAAACCAGGATTTCCAAGACCAGCAATAAGCCACATGCGCGCCTACAGTTAAAGTGTGAGAGGTTAATCAATGTTACATAAGTTAAGGCGGGAACTTTTCCCGCCTTGTGAAATTTATGCGTTTTCTTCGTTTCCATTTTCTTGTTCGGAACTTCCATCACCGACATTCATGCCAGCAGGAGCTGCAATGGTTGCAATAGTGAAGTCTCGATCTTGGATAACTGGGGTAACACCTTTTGGTAGTTGCACCGCTGAAATATGGATAGAGTCACCAATAGAATAGCTGGAAAGGTCTATCTCAATTGCTTCGGGGATAGCATTTGCTGGAGCAGTACATTCAATTTCGTGTCGAACAATATTGAGAACGCCTCCTCTTTTAAGACCAGGAGCTGTGTCTTCATTGAGGAAGTGTACAGGAATATTAACTTCCACAACGGATTTTGCTGAAATACGGAGAAAATCCACATGGAGGGGAAAGTCACGCACAGGGTCCAATTGGTAATCTTTGGGGAGAACCGTAATTTTTTCTTTGCCAATTGCAATCGTTGCAATGGTAGTACGAAAACCACCAGCGTGAATTTTATAAAAAATTTCTTTATAGGGAACGTAGATTGCCAAAGGTGGTTGTTTTTCACCATAAATGACAGCAGGAATGAGACCGTTACGGCGAAGTTCACGGGAGGACCCCTTACCAACCCGCTCGCGTATTTCGGCCTTAAGAGTATAGCTTTTGCTCATAATTTAAGTCCTTTTACATGATTGGAGATCCATCAAAAACCAACAACAGTTTTCGTATGAATATGAAGATATGCACTAGTTAACAGCGATTGCTCCATTCTGCGTTGCCTCCAAGGGTGTCTACGCAGAGGCTCTTTCTATAATTCAAACTCTGCGTAGATGCAAGAGTTGTGGGAAAAATCGATGATTTCTACCGTTAGAAAAAAGGAAATGTTACAAGCATGGTTTATTGGGCTCATGAATATGAGCTGGTAATATTCAAAAGCAAATACTGGAGATGTTATGAAAGTTGAAATCGCCTTGGGTGAGACGGCAGAATGTAATGCTTTGCGTAAATCTGTACCTGCATGTATTGATTTGGAAGAATTATTGGCGACACGTCTTTTGGTACAAGGTAATTCTGGTTCAGGGAAATCACATCTTTTGCGACGTCTTCTTGAACAAAGTGCTGCATGGGTACAACATTGTGTGATTGATCCAGAGGGTGATTTTGTCACTTTGGCAGATAAATTTGGTCATGTTATTGTTGAAGCATGGCGCAATGAGCTAGAATTAACGCGTATTGCTCATCGTATTCGCCAACATCGGGTTTCGGTTGTGTTTAATCTTGAAGGTTTGGATACAGAACAGCAGATGCGCGCTGTGGGTGCTTTTCTTGGGGCATTGTTTGATGTGGAACGTGATTATTGGTATCCCATGCTTGTTGTTGTTGATGAAGCACAATTATTTGCTCCAGCGGCGGCCGGAGAGGTTTCTGATGAAGCGCGTAAAATTTCATTGAGTGCTATGACTAATCTTATGTGTCGAGGGCGCAAACGGGGGCTTGCTGGTGTCATTGCAACACAGCGTTTGGCTAAGCTTGCTAAAAATGTTGCTGCTGAGGCATCAAATTTTTTAATGGGGCGAACTTTTTTAGATATTGATATGGTGCGTGCGGCTGATCTTTTGGGAATGGAACGTCGTCAAGCAGAAATGTTTAGAGATCTCGAGCGAGGGCATTTTATAGCTTTAGGACCTGCTTTATCAAGGCGTTCTTTGCGGATTATCATTGGACCTGTTGAAACATTGGCACGTTCTTCTAGTCCTAAATTAATGCCTCTTCCAACAGAGCGAATGGATGCAAAAGAACTTGTTTTTACTGCTGTACCAGAGGAAATTTTAATTCCCTTTAAACAATCACGAGAGCCAGTGCGAGAAAAATCAATTCATGAAATGTTAGAAGAGGCTGTGCATAAAAAACAAGAGTTGTTGGAAGAAAAACCCAGCTTATTTCCTGAACTTTCTGTTGTGGAGAGAGAGAGACAAGTAGAAGGTGTTATTCGGGAAATCCTTGATGATCCTGAGGCGTTTTATCGTTCTACAGCGCTACTTTATCAAGATTTCTTAGTTCGTTGTCGTATTCATGGTCTTTCAGGAGATCCTTTAAACCTTTCACAATTTCGACGCAAATTGGCTGTTGCTCAAGCTTGTGTCGACGAACAAACTGCTGTGAGTGAAAACTGGAAGCGCCTTTTACAACTATCAGAAAGTTTGGAAGATGATGTTCAAGGTGTTTTTTTGCATGTGGCACAGGCTGCTTTGAGTGGAAAACCCTGTCCATCAGATGCATTTTTAGCACGTCTTTATGGAACCCATTCTTTAAGCCGTGCACGCCGACTCTTAAGCTACTTTGAAGAGCGCGGTTTTATTATTATTCATACACATTTAAATGGTCAACGCATTATAGCTTTTCCTGACCTTGGTGTGGAAACTGCACCAGGAGATCCCAAGCAACCCATTTAGCTAAATAGGCTCGAGACAGATTGTTCTGCTGCTGTTCTTGCGATTGCTTCGCCAATCAGGTCTGCAATTGGTAAAACACGAATATTATGCGCTTTCTCAATCGCTTCTGTTGGCATAATGGAATCCGTAATAACCAGTTCTTTCATCTCTGAGTTGGTAATACGCTCAATAGCATTTCCAGAAAGAACACCGTGTGTGATATAAGAGGTGACACTACTCGCACCGTGTTTAAGGAGAGCACTTGCTGCATTACATAGGGTTCCACCGGAATCAACAATATCATCGAGCAAAAGACAATCTTTTCCCGAGACATCTCCAATGATATTCATAACCTCTGATTCACCAGGACGTTCGCGACGTTTATCAACGATGGCCAGCAAACTGTTTAAGCGTTTGGCAAGTGAACGTGCGCGTACTACTCCCCCGACATCCGGTGAAACAACAATAACATTTTCAAGAGAATAATGCATTTTGACATCTCGAGAAATAACTGGAACAGCATAGAGATTATCCGTTGGAATATCAAAAAAACCTTGAATTTGTCCAGCATGAAGATCCAATGTTAAAACGCGATGGGCTCCTGCTTCAGTAATTAGGTTGGCAACAAGTTTTGCAGAAATCGGGGTGCGTGGTCCAGGTTTACGATCTTGGCGCGCATAACCAAAATAGGGGATGACAGCGGTGATACGACGCGCCGAAGAACGGCGAAGCGCATCAATCATGATGAGTAATTCCATCAAATGATCGTTTGCTGGATAGGATGTGGATTGTAAAACAAATACATCCTGCCCACGTACATTTTCATGTAATTCTACAAAGATTTCTTGATCAGCAAAGCGTTTCACGGTTGCTTTACCTAAGGGAATATTTAAATAATTTGCAACATCTTCAGCAAGACGTGGATTGGAATTGCCGCAGAAAAGCTTCATAGTAAAACCTCTGAGTCGTCAAGGTAGAGTATGATAGTTTTTTTAACTTCTTATTATCAGATTGCAAGGAAACAATTATAAAAGCGTTACAATTTTATTTCTTATTGTTAAAGAGCTCTGTGTCTTGTTTTTTCTTTTTCCAAAGTTTTATTGCTTTTAGAACAAAGTTTTTTGGTCATAGAGTAAAAAATATATTGATGGGAATTTTTTGCTCTTACTTTTATAAAATAATATGCGTATTGTTTTCTGTATGAAAGGAATGAAGCTGAGTTCGAGTTAAAAGAGCTTATCTTGAGTTTCTTTATGAAGTAAATTGGATAAAGAAGAAATGTTAAACGCTCTACATTTTGTACGCGAAAAAAGCTTTTTTGATAAAAAGCACAGTATTGGAGAGTGTTTCTTGTTTCATTGAAAGAAAAGAATTTATTTTGCAGTTTCGCTATTCTCTTCAAAGTGAAAAAGTCTCACTTTTTATTTATTGAGCATAATAGCAGAAAATTGTCGTCCATTATCAGGTTCATTTCGGAGTGTTGCACGACGATAGGAAAAAAAGCGCTGTTCATCTTGGTAAGTGCAAAGCTCTACACAGGAAGCGTTAACACCTGCTTCTTTGAGTTGATTGATAATGAATGTCCATAGATTAAAATAAAAGTGATTGACTTTATCTGTTTTTACAAAATATTTTTGAAAATTACTATGGTAGTCAATAAATTGATGATAAAATTCCTCTGTTACTTCGTAGTGGTAAGGACCAATACAAGGTCCAAGAGCTGCTGTTATCGATGATCTTTTAGCTCCTTGTTTTTCCATAACGGTAATCGTTTTTTCTACAATTCCCTTTAAGCTTCCTCGCCAGCCTGCATGAGTTGCAGCGATAACACCAGCTTGTGGATCAGCTAATAAAATTGGTCCACAATCTGCTGTAAGAATGCCGATGACGAGGCCTGATGTGGTGCTAACAATGGCATCTGCTTTGGGAGCTTCATCAATAAACACTTGATTCACTACAACAACATCACAAGAGTGTATTTGATTGACAGTAACTAAATTTTCTATCTCAACACCAAAGTAATCAGCGATTAAAATACGATTTTGTGCGGTATGTGCAGATTGATCATTTGAGCTTTCTTCAACATTAAGGTTTTGAGAAGGACTTTTAAAAATACCGCATTGGCGTGTGAAAAAACCATGTTTTATCCCGTTTATGTGTAAAGCAGAAAGTTCTTTTGCAAGGATGGGATGAGCGAGAGGATACATAAAGCTTTTTATAGAAAATGGTTGTTTTCAAAATGAGAATAGTGAGTGAAATGTGCGTATTTGTCAATATTTTTGATTATCAAAATCTGGGAGGTATCGGTATATTTTTGTCACTTATATGTAAAACTTTAAACAATCTTCCCATTTGATCTGGACCCGCTAATCGCTCGACATCTTGGCGAATTTTATCTTGCAGTGTCGTACTTTTGTCTATTCCAAGTTGTCTTGCCCGTTCTAGCAGTCCCATTTTTAAAAGAAAGTCTCCTTGCTCGAGGATCTCAGCAAAACAACCTTGTTCAAGGGCTATTTTTTTTAAAAAGAAAAAGCCAACATGGGATGTTAAGTCATGTTCACCTGGGGCATCAAAAATATCACGGAATTCATGTTTTGAGAGTGCTTGTAGTGTATCGCCAAAGGCGAGATCTCGAGCACCATAATCGATGAGCAGCGCAGAACCTTGTACTCGTAATAAATGCTTGCTGATTTGTTGCATCAATTGATGCCGTGAGGGAGCATGTTCAAAAATTGTGCCATCAGGCATTTCAGAACAATAAGATTGTAAGCAAGAAGTGGGAAGTTCATATGGGGTGGCAATAAAGACGAAATCTCCATCTTGGTTTACTGTAATGTGGCGTTCTTTCCATGCTCCATTGATTTTAATATATTGATTGATGGGGAGTGTATCTAAAAACTCATTAGCAATTAAAAAAAGTGGTTTTGAGGGGATTTGATCAAAGCTTTTAATATTCTGGATTTGTTTTTGATAAGGTGCAAGACATTTCTGTTGTTCCTTTGCAAGTTTTTTACTCACTTCAATAAGAAAAATTTCAGCAGCGTTAAATGCGGTTGAAGATAATTTTTGTATGGTACGCAAAATGTCATTCATTAAAGTTCCACGTCCTGGACCTATTTCAGCAAGAATAAAGGGGTAAGGACAACCATACATTTTCCAGTTTGCAAGAAGCCAAATACCAATCATTTCTCCAAATAACTGGCTTATTTCAGGGGCTGTCGTGAAATCACCAGCGCGCCCAAAGGGTGTTTGTGTTTGATAATAGCCAAATTGGGGATCTGCAAGTGCTAGTGTCATATATTGACTGACAGGGATTGGGCCATTTAGCGCGATGATTTTCTTAATTTTTTCTTTCAGGGTGGCCATGTTCTACAGATTTATCTTTGAAAGCTTGAAAAAGGAGATACCCCCCTAAAAGGAGCATCGGAAGAGACAAGGCCATTCCGTAGGTGAAGCCAGTAGAATGAAAGAGGGTGGAAAACCATTCTGGATCTTCTTGGGAAGCACGGTAAACTTCTGAAATACTGCGTGCTATTGCATAACCTATAATAAATATTCCTGACACAGTACCGGAGCGTTTTAATGCTTTGAAAGCAAAAATAACAATGGATAGGACGACAAAGAGAAGGAATCCTTCCATGAAGGCTTCGTAAAGTTGGCTTGGATGGCGTGGTAAATAGTACGGATCTAGGGGAAAACAAACAGCCCAAGGACTTGTGGTGACATTGCCCCATAATTCTTGGTTAATAAAATTGCATATCCGTACAATACCAATACCAATAGGGGCACCGGCAGCAATGATATCAAACATTGCGCGTATCTTGATGTTATTTTTATGGGCAAACCAAATCATTGCAATGATGATGCCAATGAGCCCGCCATGAAAGGACATCCCTCCATCCCACACTGCGATGATAGCACTTGGGTGGCTAAAATAATAAACGGGATCCCATACAAGTACTTGTCCTAAACGTCCACCAACAACAACACTGATAGCAGACCAAACAACAAAATCTCCTATCTTTTCCTTACTCATAGGAGGATGATTAGCATACCATAGAGATTGTTTTTCTAATAACTTTTGCCCATACCACCAAGCAAAAAGAATGCCCATTACGTAACCAAGTCCATACCAATGGAGAGATAAGGGACCTAAACGGACAATTACCGGATTGAGAAAATCTGGAAAAGCAATGGCAGGACAAGAAATATTGTTCATGAGTTAAGCATTTTCTTTGAGGTTACATTATAGTCAGGAATGACAGATGAATGTATAATGGTCAAGCGGGGAGAGTGGTAGGTTTCCACTGCTTTCTCATGCTAAAATTTTATGTTGGTAAAAAGAGTGTAAAAGACTTAAAAAAATCTACATGGAAAAATCTGTAGGATAGGATAAAATCTATAGGGTAAAAGGAACAAATACAGTATCTAAATGTTATGAAAATACGCTATAATGCGTGTGTCAATAATTAAAATTTAAGGAAAAACATTATGCGTAATGGATCAAACCGTATTCTTGATGAATTAGCAAAATTAGCAACAGATGCTGCTGAAATTGCACAAGGTATACGACGTGAAGCTGGAACAGCTTTTCGTTTGCAAGCTGAAAAAATAGCAAATAAACTTGATCTTGTTTCACGCGAAGAATTTGAAGCTTTTAAGGAAATGGTGCTAAAAGCGAACGCTGACAATGTGGATGTAAAAAAACGCCTTGAGGAGTTGGAAGAAACGCAGACAGAAAAGAAGTAAAATAATTTCTATAAAAAGTTTTAGAAAAAATATCCCCAGTTTTTCAATGGGATGCTTGAAATTAAAAAATGCTTAATCTTGAGTCTGTTAGCGGAAAATGTCCATTTAGTTTTGATTTATTTTCTGTAAATAAAAATATTTTTTTTGATAAGGGACTGGCGCTGTAGAATTGTATCAATACACTGAAAAAGTCTGATGATTCGTTCTATGGTTATCAAGTTAGTTGGGGAAGCGTGATTGTGTTGCGGGTGCTTGTGTACTGTCAATTTTTTTAATGTGTATTTGTTTGGTGTAAAGGCTTTGGTTGTAACAAAATGTTGTTACAGTTGGGGTGGTTTGTGTTCTGTTGACAATGTTTTAATATGATTGAGGATTATAATGAGGCTTGCATTTTGCGCCACAGAAAGAGAAGAGCATCCTGTTGACTTTATTGAACAGATTGCTTGTAAATATAATTGGTCGTTTGAGCGGGATGCACAAGATGAAATTCGTGTTTGTGTAGAAGGGAAACGGGCAAATTATCGCCTTGCTTTTTCATGGATGGAAGAGCAGGAGGCGCTTCATTTGGCTTGTGCATTTGATCTTTCTATTGAAAATGCTCAAACGGCAGAAATACACCGCTTATTGCTAGCAATTAATGAAAAATTGCTGCTGGGACATTTTGATTATTGGCGAAGCAATAATTCGGTTATTTATCGACAAGGGCTTTTATTGGCAGGAGGGGTTCATCCATCTCATATACAAGTTGAAACATTGTTGATACACGCACTAAAGGTTTGTGAAAGCCATTATGTAGCATTTCAGATGGTCGCTTGGCGTGGAGAAAGTGCTTACAAGGCGCTGCAATATACTTTGTTTGAAACTGTAGGAAATGCTTAAATCTCTACAATTTATTGTTAAGCATTTAAAAAAAACGATTTGTGAAGTTTTTTCATAGGGGGATATCAATAATAGCACGCAAGCCCCCGAGAGGGCTATCGTCTAGTTGAATGTTGCCTCCATGGCTACGGGCTATATCTTGGGCAATAGAAAGGCCAAGTCCTGTTCCGCTTGCATCTTGGTTTCGTGCTTTGTCGACTCTAAAGAACGGCTTAAAGACTTCTGTACGCATATTTTTATGAATGCCAGGTCCATCATCATCAATCATTAATATAAAGGATTCTTGGTGAGATATGGCTGTTATTTTGATGGTATTGGCGTAATAAAATGCGTTTGATATAAGGTTACTCACGAGGCGTGTGAAAGCACGGGGGCGTACTTGTATTTGTGTAGGACCTTCAATGGTGTAGGAAAATTGACGTTTGTGAAGATGTGCATCGGTGGAAAATTTTTGCATGAGGGTGTTTAAATTAAAAGTTTTAACGCTTTCATTTTTTTCACCACGGGCAAAAGCAAGATAATCTTCTAACATATTTTGCATGTCGCTTACATCTTGCTCAAGAGGTTTAATATCGAAGTCTGTATTTGCTAAGGCAAGCTGAAGTTTAAAACGTGTGAGAATTGTTCTTAAATCATGGCTTACACCTGAGAGCATCATAGTACGTTGTTCAATTTGGCGTTCAATACGTTCACGCATGCGTAAAAAAGCAATGCCAGCACGACGGACTTCATCAGCTCCTTGTGGTTGAAATCCTTCTGGTAAAGGGCGACCGCGTCCAAAACTTTCTGCTGCCTCAGCTAATTGTTGAATTGGTTTGATTTGATTGCGCAGAAAGTAGATCGCTATCAGCAATAAGAAAAGAGCTGTTCCTACCATCCAGCTTAAAAAAATAGCAGTATTGGAAGCATAGGTTTGGCTACGTGGTGCAAACACGCGTAAAATACCATGACCAAGGTGAATGCGGATTTCAACAAGATCAGAATCGCCTACTGTATCAATCCAGAAAGGACGATTAATTTGACGAGTGATTTCTTCACTGAGAAAATAATCAAGAATTGCAAAAAATGGTTTAGGTCCTGGTGGAGGAAGAGAGGCAGGAGGGAGGATCGCCATGTTTAATCCCATACGTTGTTGTGCAATACGCTTGATCTCTTCGTAGTTATCTTGTTGCGGATATGTTTCAATAATATCAATAATAGCTGAAATATCATGGACGACAGCGGTGGAAAGACGTTCGGTTACCATTTGCCAATGGCGTTCCATAAAAACATAAGCAATCACTGTTTGCAGGAGGACCATAGGGGCAATAATGATGATCAAAGAGCGTGCATAAAGCCGTTTAGGCATCTTCTTTGTTAACCAGCGAACAAATTTTTTTGCAGGTTTAATCATATTATGCTTGTTCAATTGAAAGTTTATAACCTATTCCCCGTACGGTTTGGAGCCATATTGGCAGTGCTGGATTTTCTTCGATTTTACGGCGAAGGCGGTTAATTTGTACATCAATTGCACGTTCGCCAATATTTTTATCATCCATTGCAAATTTATAACGTGGAATGATATCTCCTGCATTTTCAGCAAAAATAACCATCATTTTTTGTTCATTGTCTGTCAATTTAATAATTTCTCCTCCTTTCTTGAGTTCGCGCCGTGCAATGGAAAAAATGTATGGTCCAAAAACAATCTGTTCGATTTTAGGCTGCTTTAGTGGAAAACCACGTCGTAAAATGGCGTGAATGCGAAGGAGAAGCTCACGAGGGTCAAATGGTTTAGCAAGATAGTCATCTGCACCTGCTTCTAAGCCATGGATGCGATTATCTGTCTCTGACAAAGCCGTGAGCATGAGGATAGGAACGTCTCTTGTTTGACGAAGTGCGTATGTGAAATCAATACCGTTTTGTCTAGGCATCATGACGTCAACTATAAGAAGATCAAAATCTAAACTTGCAAGCTGCCGTTTAGCTTCATCAGCATGAGCCGAAACTGAAACACGAAATCCATTTTTAATGAGAAATTGCAATAAAAGATTGCGAATGCGCGTATCGTCATCTATCACAAGAAGGTGAGGTGCATCATCACACAAAACTTGAAAGTGATCGGTCATTTTTCAAAACCTTGACAAAATTGCGTTTTTACAGAATTCAAGTTTACATAAGTTGCATAAAGCTGTCGAGCAAGCTATTTTACTCTATAAAGAAGAAAATGCTCTTTCAGAAGCTTAGAAAAATTTACTTTAAAAAGAATATCATGAGCAATTTTAGTACACATATTATTCCAGTTACACCTTTTCAACAAAATTGCACTTTGCTTTTTGATAATGAACAAAAAGTGGGGGTTTTAGTGGATCCTGGTGGGGATTGGCCTCAAATTCAAAAAGTGATCCAAAAGATGGGCGTTACTGTTGAAGCTATTTGGATAACACACGGTCATTTTGATCATGTGGGAGCGGCAATGCAAGCAAAAGAAGCTCTTGGTGTTAAAATTATCGGTTCACATTATGGTGATAAGCCTGTGATGGATGCTGCATGTGAAAGCGCAAAAAATTATGGTATTACTGATGCACGCAGTTGTATTCCTGATCAATGGCTGGAAGATGGCGATAGTCTTGATTTTGCTGGACATGTGTTCAATGTTTTTCACACACCTGGCCATTCACCTGGCCATGTCATTTATTTCAATGAAAAACAACGTTTTGCTTTATTGGGTGATGTGCTTTTTCGTGGTTCTATTGGACGCACGGATTTTCCCTTCTGTTCTCATGATGCGTTGATGAAATCACTTCGAGAAAAAGTTTTGCCACTAGGTGACGATGTTCGTTTCATCTGTGGTCATGGACCAAGAAGCCACTTAGGCTATGAGCGCCAGTGGAATCCTTTTCTTCAAGAGTTTAATGTATAACCAAAAAAACACTCTCAAGTGTTTTTTTGGTTTTTAAAATTTCTTTAAGTAGCTTATCAAAGAAGTTAATTTACTGGAGCATAGCAAATGTATTCTCGTCCGTCAGAACCCCGAAAAGTCCCTGTTTTTGGATTGAACGAACGGTATTTTTTCTTGCAATATTGAAGCCAATCATGAACCTGTGATTGTTGGAGGGGGGGATATGTTGTTATTGACTGAACTTCATAAATAACCTGACTTGTTGGAGTTTGTTGATAGATGGCTTGAGGAACCTTTTGATAAATGATTTGTGTTTGTGGCTGTTCTGGTTTTTTGAAAACATTATTAAGAATTACCCCTGCAGCAAGACCAAGAAGGCCTGCTGCTATAGCCTCTCCTGAGTTGTTACGAGATTCATAATGTTTATGGGTATGATGATGATGGGTTGTCGTATTGCGTTCACTATAATGATATGTCCTACGTTCAACATTACGGTGATGATATTCGCCTCCCGTATAGGCTATACGATGGAGGTTCTTGCGAGGAGGAGTAGGAAAAGAATTAGAAGAAAAACGGCTATTAATATCTTTCTTCATACGTTTCATATGATCATCTATTTCCTTTTCTATACCCTTCATATGATCATCTATTTCTTTTTCTATACTTTTCATTGTCTTCGTGATAGTATCTTCTCTATAACCCCATGCGCTGCTCGCAAGTGTTGTGCTTAGTGGCATGAAAGCAGTTACATTCGATATTGCGGATAATACCGCTAATTTGATTATTTTTTTCATAGCGATGCTCCTTATTATGTAAATTCGCATTTTTTCATAATTCTACACGTATCAAACTGAACACAAACTGAACGACTTTTGATTTGTTTTGATAATAACGAATAAAAAACTATTTTATTAAGTATCAACACAAAATCATGACAAAAGTTTGGTTTAAAGAAATAGACTCTGTTTATTTTAATTTATAAAATTGTATTGATCGTTATTAGAATTGATTTTGTTAATAAGATTTTATGTAAAATAATATTTTTATTTTTCTTTTAATTTATAAGATTTTAAAATTGAATAACAATAGCGTGAATTAAAGAGGTATAACTCTTGCTATCATGAGGTTATATTATTATAAGAGTATCTCATTTACTTACATTCGTCATAAGAATATTCTCTGGTTTGATGGCTTTGTAAGAGGCTGATTATAAAAAACTACCTTTATGCTCTGTCTCACAGTATATGGGGCATATGAAAAAGATGTTTTTGATTTGGTTTTTACGACTTTAAAGTTTAGAAATATTTTTAGGTAGGTTTATGATTTTCTGATGAAAAGATCATTATAAGAAATGTTTTCTTATATCATCTCTTTGTTATGTTACCTTTTTGCTTAATTGAAGCTGCATTGATATTTAGGCTATTCATTTTATGGGATGGTGCTGTTTCTTGATTATGTTATTAAGATTTTAGAGGAAAGAGATTGATTTTAAACAGGTTTATAGTCTTAGCTTATTGATTAGGAACAATGTCTTATTTTCTTGTTGTTTTGTTAAGAGTATTTTTGTGAGATTTTCTCTTTGCTTTGCGATTTTCCAAAATGCCAGTGTCTATTGTTGGCCCCATGTGATCAAGATCTGGCTTTGTGAAAAAATTTGATTGTATCATGAGTTCATGGATGGATTGTTCACTATGATGTGTTAAAGGATCAGCTGCGATTGCGAGTTCTATTTTCTGTAGTTGTTTGATTTCATCACGAAGTCGTGCTGCTTCTTCAAAGTTCAGATCAGCGGCTGCTTTACGCATTGATTTTTCGAGATATTGAATATGGGTTGTTAAATTATTTCCAACCATATGGTTTTGTCTGATAAAATCAGGAAGTTTTGTAGAAGTATGGTGGTCTTCTCCTCCTGAATTGAGAATATCGTCGATATTTTTTTTGATACTGGTGGGGGTGATATGATGTTCTTCATTATAGGCTATCTGTTTTTTTCGACGTCGTTGTGTTTCTTGTAATGCCCTTTCGATAGAGCCAGTAATGGTATCAGCATAAAGAATAACGCGTCCATCTACGTTGCGTGCAGCGCGTCCGATTGTTTGCACAAGTGAGGTTTCAGAGCGTAAAAAACCTTCTTTGTCGGCATCTAGAATGGCAACAAAACCGCATTCTGGAATATCTAGTCCTTCTCGAAGCAGGTTGATGCCGATGAGAACATCAAAAGTCCCAAGCCTGAGATCGCGAAGAATTTCAATACGTTCTAATGTATCAATGTCAGAATGCATATAGCGTACCCGAATAGCTTGTTCGTGGAGATATTCTGTCAAATCTTCAGCCATACGTTTAGTTAGTACAGTGACTAAAGTGCGGTAGCCTTTTTGAATTGTTTTACGAATTTCATTGACAACATCATCGACTTGGTTAGAGGCAGGGCGTACCTCTGTTGGTGGATCAACAAGTCCTGTGGGGCGAATAATTTGTTCAGCAAAAATGCCGTGAGATTGTTCCATTTCCCAGCGTCCAGGTGTTGCGGAGACAGCAATGGTTTGTGGACGCATGGCATCCCATTCTTCAAAGCGCAAAGGACGATTGTCCATACAGGAGGGGAGACGGAATCCATATTCTGCTAGGGTTGCTTTCCTACGAAAGTCACCTCGGTACATGCCACCAATTTGAGGAATCGTGACATGGCTTTCATCAATAAAAACAAGAGCGTTGTTTGGAATATATTCGAACAAGGTTGGTGGCGGTTCTCCAGGTTGTCGTCCTGTTAAATAGCGTGAATAATTTTCAATTCCGGCGCATGAGCCGGTTGTTTCTAACATTTCTAGATCAAACATTGTACGCTGTTCTAAACGTTGCGCTTCTAAAAGGCGTCCTGCTTCGTTTAATTCATCTAGACGTTGAACCAGTTCCATTTTGATGGCTTTCATTGCTTGATTTAATGTTGGCCGCGGTATGACGTAGTGTGAGTTGGCATAAATTTTAATGGATTGGAGTTCAGCTGTTTTTTTTCCTGTGAGAGGATCAAATTCAGTAATTGTTTCTACTTCTTCACCAAAGAGCGAAAGTCGCCAAGCACGATCCTCAAGATGGGCAGGAAAAATTTCAATTGTATCTCCTCGGACACGAAAAGAACCACGAATGAAGTTTATGTCTTGTCGGTAATATTGTTGAGAAACTAAATCAGCTAGGAGTTTTCGCTGATTGAGCTTATCTCCTTTTTGTATTTGTAAAGTCATGGCTGTATAAGTTTCTACCGAGCCAATCCCATAGATACAGGACACAGATGCCACAATAATGACGTCATCACGCTCTAAGACAGCGCGTGTTGCTGCATGGCGCATACGGTCTATTTGTTCATTAGTAGAGGATTCTTTTTCAATATAAGTATCAGAGCGCGCTACATAGGCTTCAGGTTGATAATAGTCGTAATAAGATACAAAATATTCAACAGCATTGTGAGGAAAAAAACTTTTAAATTCTCCGTAAAGTTGTGCCGCTAGAGTTTTATTTGGTGCTAAAATGAGAGCCGGACGTTGGGTTTTTTCAATGATTTTTGCCATTGTATAGGTTTTTCCTGATCCAGTAACACCTAAGAGAACTTGTGTACGCTCATCCTTTTTAATGCCCTCAACCAGAGTTTTAATAGCTTGAGGTTGGTCGCCTGCTGCTTCAAAGGATGTTTCAAGTTGAAATGGAATACCACCTTCAGATTTTTCAGGACGTACAGGGCGGTGAGGTGTCCATAATGCACCATTCTTAAAAAGAGGATTTCCTGAAGCAATCAGAGCAGAAAGAGCTTCCACTGTTGCTGTGACACCATTTTTCATTGTTGAATCCTTTGATAGAAAAGTTTTCATAGTTTTAAAGGAATTCGCAAATTTTACAACTTAATCGCGATAACGGTAAAGTATTCCTAAGCAATTTTGTTTGAGTTCCTTGAATCTTTCATAGGATATTCATCAAGTTTTGAAGATGAAATACGCGTTTTAAATATTTTGCATGTGATAATATTAATGGTTTTTCATGTGCATTATTTCTTTTGCACTATGATGATGTTTGGCGGAAGTACTGGCTATATCACTATGGGTTGCTATGGAGTGTGCGCTTTTTGTTTGTTAGTGAAAACACTGTATAGGTTTGATAAAGATCATTGCCATTTTTAAATGAAAGATAATGAGATGATACCCAACCTGTTTGGGTATTATATTTAATATAGCACCATTTTTCTTTACAGGTTTGTACAAATACCAACTCTCCAGCACGAATTAAATCACGAACTGCATGCTTTGTACTTGGTCCTGTTCTCAAATTAAGATTTGTTATGACAAAGGCATCCGTGGCTCCAGATACGGTTGTGGCTAAAAAGAGAGGGCCAAACACAAAAAAAATTATCAACGTTTTCATTTTTCTGCAGAGGATTCCTTTAGAGATTTCCTTTTATTCTCTCTATATGAATTAAGTTATGATAAAACAGCAAGAAATACAATTAGTTCTTTTAAAAGGCTCTGAAGGGTGGTGGCGAAAGTTGATATTTGAGAGGTTAAAATATCTGTTGGTTCCAATATAAGTAGTGAATGCTTTATCTTCTTTTTTATTTTTATATGGAAAACAGAGATGCTGTACTATATAATGAAGAAGATTGTGGTTTTCGGATTCCAAAAGTCATTTTGGAAGCCGTTTTTTGTATTTTATTGAACCTTCCGTGTAACAGAAAGGGACGGATTATGGAAAAAGTTCCGATGACTACAGCTGGTTTTGAAAGTCTTAAAGAAGAGTTACGTTGGCGTCAACAGCAAGAACGTCCACGGATTATTGAAGCAATTTCTGAGGCGCGTGCCCATGGTGATTTGTCAGAAAATGCCGAATATCATGCTGCTAAAGAAGCGCAAAGTCATAATGAGGGGCGTATAAATGAGCTTGAAGATTATATTGCGCGGGCAGAAGTGATTAATGTTTCCCGTCTTTCCGGCGACAAAATTAAATTTGGAGCCACTATCAAACTTTTGGATGAAGATACTGAAGAGAAGAAAGTTTATCAGATCGTTGGTGATCAAGAAGCGGATGT
Source organism: Bartonella pachyuromydis (assembly GCF_039543065.1). Taxonomy (NCBI): domain Bacteria; kingdom Pseudomonadati; phylum Pseudomonadota; class Alphaproteobacteria; order Hyphomicrobiales; family Bartonellaceae; genus Bartonella; species Bartonella pachyuromydis. The sequence goes on from NZ_BAABJA010000004.1 coordinate 45,749, forward strand.
AAAAACTGGTAAGATCTCTATTTCCTCGCCTATTGCACGTGCACTCATTGGTAAGCAAGAGGGGGATGTTATTGAAGTGAATGCACCAGGTGGTGCACATAATTACGAAATTATTGAGGTTCAATACATCTAAATTGTTATGCGTGTATCTTTGCAAGAAACGGAGGTTATTGCTCCTCACTTTAAAAAGCGTTTATCAGGAGTGACATCTACGGTTATTCAGCTTATTCCACTGCAACGAGAAAAAGGCATATATATCTCTACTTTCGGATTTGGATTACCAAAGAATTTACCAGCTCTTGCCTTTAAGGACCTTTTCGGGCTTTGGAAAAGCCCGAAGGACAGGCCGTTTCGTATTTGGCATGCACGACGCAATATTGAGATGCTTTGTGGCATTTTTTTGCGTGATGTGTTGCGAATGAAGCTTAAACTTGTCTTCACATCGGCTTCTCAGCGCCATCATAAATCTTTTACCAAGTGGTTGATTTGGCGTATGGATAGGGTGATTGCTACCAGTATCCGTACGGGAGCCTATCTAGAAGTACCTCATACAGTTATTATGCATGGAATTGATGTTAGGCGTTTTTCTCCACCAAAAGCCCTTGATGATTGCTTTTCTTCTACAGGGCTTCTTGGAAAATATGCGGTAGGGTGTTTTGGGCGTGTGCGTTATTTAAAGGGTACTGATTTGTTTGTCGAGGCAATGATAGCGTTGTTGCCACGTTATCCTGAGTGGACAGCACTTATTGCTGGTCGAACGACAGAACAACATTATAACTTTGAGAAAAAATTACGCCAAAAGATTGCAAAGGCGGGTTTGGATGGTCGCATTGTTTTTCTTGGTGAGTTACTCAATACACCTTTGTGGTACCGCCGTTTGTCGCTGTATGTAGCACCTTCTCGTACAGAAGGTTTTGGTTTAACACCCTTGGAAGCAATGGCATCACAGACGGCTGTGGTTGCAAGTGATGCGGGAGTTTATAAAGAATTGGTGGTGGAAGGAACAGGGACAGTTGTTCAAGCAGGGGATGGAGATGCTTTAACGGCAGCAATTGAACCTTATTTTGCTGATTTAGAAAAAACAATAACAGCAGGAGAAAAGGCTTTAGCACATGTTCGTACCCACTTTCCTTTGGAAAAAGAGGCTCAAGCCATTGGCAGCGTTTACGAGGAAATATTTGCGGAAAAAACGTCTTAAATATATTGGGAATTTGGTTTGAGAAGTGGAGTATATGCATGATATTTTTGTATGCTCTCATCATAAACGAACAAAGCTTTTGATAAAAGGCTTAGAAATTTATACTTCTTGAAGGGCGTGAGAGGTATCATAAAATTACAGAAGCGGGTTGATCATTTTTGATTTTAGAAATATTACATCAGACAAAAGAATGCTTTCATCTTTTTAAGTCTTAACAATTGTAGATATCTCTTGGTACTATTAGGTTTCTGTCGTTGCTTTTATGATAGCAACCTTATAAAAGAGAAGAATTTTTTGAAGCTGTTTGTGTTGTCTTAGGGGAGAGGGGATTATGTTTTGTTTCATAGATAAAAATTAATATCAGGGGGATTGTGATAAAAATATTTTTGCGCGAAATGATTTCGGGTTTTTTCTCGATTAAAAGCCATTGGTAAAATATACTGGAATGTTGTGTGAACTAGTCCCTTTTTGTTGTATAGAGGTTAATGAATAGGAATGTTATAAGATCGTAATGTGCTTTGAACGTTCTTGAGTGATACTTGAGAATTTATGTGATGCAGCTATTTAGAACGGTCTATGCACTAAGAAGAGCTTTTTAGGTTTTTCATTTCGTATTAGTTTTATATTGCTTGTATGGTTGCGTGTTTTAAAGCTCTTTAAGATTCTTTTATCTATTGAATCAGGGCTTCATTTTCTAATTGATGCTGTGCATTAAAATTGTTCACGCCAAAAAGCGGGGATAAAAAGTACAAATATCGTTATGATTTCAAGACGTCCAGCCAGCATCAGAAAACTTAAAATCCATAAAGCGTGATCATTGATTGTCGAAAAATTACCTGCGGGACCGATAATGTTGCCAAAACCTGGACCTATATTGGAAAGGGCGGTTAGGACTCCTGTAAAGGCAGTGGTAAAGTCAAGTCCGGTTGTGAGCAAAAGTGCAGTACCAATGAGAAGACAGAACATATAAAGGCAGACAAAAAATAACACTGCTTTGGCAACATCACTTGAGATGTTTAAATGATCGTAGCGCGCTTTTACAATAACATTGGGAAAAAGCAGTTTTTCTATATTTGTTTGTGTAATACGCCAAAGGATAATGAGGCGATTGATTTTCATTCCCCCAGAGGTAGAACCAGCACATCCGCCTGTAAAAGAAACAAGGAAAAAGATACCAAGCGCAAAAGGTCCCCAAAGTTGGTAATCTTCGGCGCTGTAACCAGTGGTACTAATGATGGATGTGAGATGAAAAATGACATCAAGAAAAATCGCATAAAAAGCACGATGATCATGAAATTTTAGCCATGCTGCTAAAGCAAAGCTGAAAAGAAAAACAATATAGAGAAAGACAATTATTTGCGAATCAATGAAGCGTTTAGAGCGGCCAGGAAGCACTAATTTAACATAAAGCACGAAGGGTAGTGCGGAGAGTAACATGAAAATTGTTGAAGTAATTAAGATGGCGGGTGTATCAGAAAAATAGCCAAAAGAAGCATCGTGGGTTGAAAAACCAGCTGTTGCTATCGTGCTCATTGCATGATTAATAGCATCAAATAAGCTCATACCAGAGGCAAAATAGGAGAGCATACAAGCCAATGTTAGTCCAACATAGGCTATGATAATTCCGTTAGCAATTTGGTTAATGCGAGGCAATATTTTTTCGGATTTATCTGATGATTCCATATGAAAAAGTTGTACTCCACCAACACGCAGTGAAGGCAACAGCAATAAGGCTAAACCGATAAAACCAATGCCTCCAATCCAGCATATGAGAGAGCGCCATAACAAAATACTTCGCGATAAATTGTCAAGACTAGTAAGTACTGTGGAGCCTGTGGTGGTAATTCCAGAGACAGATTCAAAAATTGCTCCTGCTAGGGAAATAGGAAGAGGTGAGAGGTAAAGAGGTAGAGCACCTACAACGCTTCCTGTTAGCCAAAGACAAACAGTGAGCATAAAACCAAGCCGTGCTGAAAAACGACAGGTCGCACCTCTCGTTGCTAAAAGAATCAGCGTTGCCAACATGGTGGTTATAGCACAAGAGTAGAGAAAGGTTATCCAATTACGGTTATTGTCATGCAAATCAACTAAAATCGGCAGAAGCATTGCTCCTCCCATAATCAGCGCAAAACGTGCACAAACATTGATAATAAATTGAAAAATGGTCGTCCCCTATCTTTCTATCATTTTTGGTTACAGTTTTATGCTCATAAGAATTTACCTTTCTTTACTTTATACGATAAAGATTAACTTCTATATTAAGCATGCTTTGGTAAATTGACAATTGAACTTTTTCAACAAACTTGAAAGGAAATACATATACACCATAATTTAGGCTGTTGAGAATTTTTTTTAAAGGCTGTATTCCATTATAATTTATAGAATAATCAAGTAACAAAAAGTATAAGGGGATTCTATGGTACAATCGCATATTCGCCTGCTTATTATTGGCTCGGGTCCAGCTGGTTATACAGCAGCGGTCTATGCGGCAAGAGCAATGCTCAAGCCTGTTTTGGTTACTGGCTTACAGCAAGGTGGGCAGTTGACGATTACAACGGATGTGGAAAACTATCCAGGTTTTGCTGATCCAATTCAAGGACCGTGGTTAATGGAACAAATGGCAAAACAAGCTGAAAATATGGGGACAAGAATTATTTATGATAGTATTACAAAGGCTGATTTATTAGAATATCCTTTTACTTTATATGGAGATTCCGGAACACAATATTGTTGTGACGCCCTCATTATCGCAACAGGGGCGCAGGCGCGTTGGCTTGGTTTGGAAAGTGAACAGACTTTTATGGGAGGGGGAGTTTCTGCTTGTGCTACATGTGATGGTTTTTTTTATCGTGGTAAAGATGTCATTGTTGTAGGAGGGGGAAATACAGCCGTTGAAGAAGCCCTTTATTTATCGCATTTGGCTAAAAGTGTAAGTGTGGTTCATCGGCGCGGTTATTTTAAGGCAGAAAAAATTTTACAAGATAGACTGTTTTCCCGCGATAATGTGCGCATTCTTTGGGATCATATAGTGGAAGAAATTGTTGGTTTGCCAGCTCAAGATTCAAAGGGAGCTGTTGTAACGGGTGCACGTCTTAAAAATGTTAAAACTGGTCAAGAAGTGAAGCTAAATGCGGAGGGAGTATTTATTGCCATTGGGCATGATCCCGCGGTTTCTTTGTTTGAAGGGCAACTGAAACAAAAAAGAGGTGGTTACTTGTGGACAGAGCCAGATTCAACAGCAACAAGCGTTGCTGGTGTTTTTGCTGCAGGTGATGTCACAGACGAGACATTCCGACAAGCTATAACTGCAGCGGGAAGGGGATGCATGGCGGCATTGGAAGCAGAACGTTTTTTAGATCTGCTAGCATGACATTTATTGAAATAAGTAAAAAAATGAGAGGTGAAATTGTGGCGTCACCATTGGATTGGGATAAGTTAAGGGTTTTTCATGCCGCCGCAGAAGCTGGTTCTTTTACCCATGCTGCTCAAAGGCTTCATTTATCTCAATCAGCAGTTTCACGACAAGTATCAGCTTTAGAGCAAGAGGTGGGAGTGCCCTTGTTTCAGCGTCATGCGCGTGGTTTGATTCTCACAGAGCAGGGTGAAATTCTTTATCGAACAACGCATGATGTTTTGATGAAACTTGAAAATGTCCGATCGCAGTTAAGTGAAAGTTGTGAAAAACCAACCGGCCATTTGCGTGTTACATCGACTTTCGGAATGGGAGCTGGGTGGATTGCAGAGCGTATGCCAGAATTCTTAAGTCTTTATCCTGATATGCGGATCCAGCTTTTGCTTTCTGATGAAGAACTTGATTTAACAATGCGTCATGCAGATTGTGCTATTCGTCTCCATCAACCTCAGCAGCCTGATCTTATACAAAGAAAATTATTTACAATTCATATGCATGTTTATGCTTCGGAAAACTATATCGCAAATTGTGGAAAACCAGAAAAATTATCTGAACTTGATGCACATCGTATTATTTCATTTGGTGAACCTGTTCCACATTATTTATCTGGTTTAAATTGGTTGGAAAAGGCTGGTAGAAATAATGGGTCTTTGCGTTCTTCAGTCTTAAGAATTAACAATATTATTTCAATCAAGAATGCGCTTATGCGTGATCTTGGTATTGCTGTGCTTCCTGATTATATTGTCAATAATGATGAACGTCTTGTTCGCCTTTTTCCTGATATGGTTGATATTCCTTCTTTTGATACCTTTTTTTGTTATCCTTATGCTTTAAAGAATTTGGCAAAGTTGAATGCTTTTCGAGATTATATCTTTTTAAAAGCGCGCCAGTGGTCTTTTTAATGAAGCACTCTTTAAGAGCTATGTTTATAATGCATAGCAGGTACGCGTAAGTCTTTATTGTGCTTTTTCTTATAAAATGAGATAGAGAATTATCTCTTGATTATGTTGCCTCCCATTGCATTTTCTTGAGTGTTCCCTTACGAAGATCTGTCAGATTGATTTTATCTCTGGGGATTTTCCAAACTTGCCGGACATTTGTCCGGCTTTTTTTTAGCTTCTGTTTAACAATACAGATATTTTGCAGGTTAAAAAAATCTCAAAGCTTTTTATGGATCTCCAACAGTAGGCACATTAAGATGTGATGAGGAATATTGAGACTGTCATGGCCATTTTAGAAGAGCAAAGGTTGGCTTGAAAGCGTGGTATTTGTAAGTATTCAATTCTCTTTAATATTATGAATTCATTGATAGGTGTAGACTTTACAGAGGTGTAAAAGCCTTGTGGTAGTCATTGAATGTAATCGTAAACTTCGACAAGAATTATTTCTTGATTATAGAGTTAAAATAGCCAATGCTTTCACTTTTCATGAGGGGAGAAGAAAATAGGAACAGGCTTTATAAGAGTATCATTTTTAGAATGATATTTGTTTCTATTTTATCTGTGTGAAGAGCTTCTTTATTCTGTTCTTGGCATAGGTTTCGGCATAGATGTTTTCTATAGAATCCATTTGTTTTTATTATAGCTCAACAGCTGAAAATCTTTCAGAAAGACTGATCGCCAACAAAATGGTAACAATAGACACAATAAACAATTGACGTATTTTAAAGCAAACTATTACAGAATCGTTGAATACGTGAGCAAGCTTCTTTTAGCAATTCTTCTGATGTTGCATAGGAAATACGAAAAGCGGGGCCAAGTCCAAAAGCAGAGCCATGGACGACAGCAATCGATTCTGCTTCTAAAAGCGCTATAACAAAGTCTTCATCATTTGTGATAACTTTACCTTCAGGTGTTTTTTTCCCGATAAGTTCTGTACAGGAAGGATACACATAAAATGCTCCTTCTGGTGTTGGACAATTAATGCCTAGAGCTTGATTTAACATGGAAACGACAAGATCACGACGTGTTTGAAAAGTACTTTTATTTTGAGCTATAAAGTCTTGTGGGCCATTGAGTGCTTCAACAGCTGCCCATTGAGAGATGGAACTTGTACCAGATGTTTGTTGACCTTGAATGGTATCCATGGCTTTAATTAACTTTTGTGGTCCTCCTGCATAACCAATTCGCCAACCCGTCATGGCATAAGCTTTAGAAACACCATTCATTGTGAGTGTACGCTCATAAAGTTTTGGTTCTACCTCTGCGGGAGTGACAAAGACAAAATCTTCATATGTTAGATGCTCATAGATATCATCGGTGAGAATATAAATATGAGGATATTTTACGAGAACATCCGTTAGCTTTTTTAATTCTTCATATGTATAGGCGGCACCTGATGGATTTGAAGGAGAGTTAAAGAGAAACCACTTGGTTCTTGGGGTAATGGCAGCTTCTAGTTCTTGTGGTTGAAGTTTATAAGAAAACTGGGCTTTTGTTTCTACAAAAACAGGCCTGCCTTCGTTGAGGGTGACCATCTCTGGATAACTGACCCAATAAGGAGATGGAATAATGACTTCATCCCCTTTGTTTAAAGTTGCCATTAATGCATTAAAAAGAATTTGTTTACCACCGGTACCAACAATAATTTGCTCTGGTTGATAAGTAAGATTATTTTCCCTTTTAAATTTTGCTGCAATTGCTTGACGCAATTCTGGAATACCAGATATAGGGGTATATTTTGTTTCCCCACGTCGAATAGCTTCAATAGCAGCATTTTTGATATTATCTGGTGTATCAAAGTCGGGTTCTCCAGCACTTAAAGCAATAACATCACGTCCTAACGCTTTTAAATTACGTGCTTTTTGGGAAACCGCAATTGTTGCAGAAGGTTTGATATGGGAGAGCCGATCGGCAATGAAAGCCATAATGTCAATCCTTATATGATATCAGCAAATGATTATTAATTCGAGGACATTCTATAAGAGATTACGTTGTATGCAATAAAAAAGTGCAGGAAAAATATTAGTCTTTATATAATTTAAGTAAAATTTAAATTGAAGGCGGATAGGTGATAATATTTTTATTTATAGAAAAGGAATATTATCAGAGAGAAACCTTATCTTAGGAAAAGAGATTGGCAAAAGAGTTATAGTTTATTGAAAGAATTTCTGTGATTGGTTAAAGATAGAGATCTTTCCATCATTTTATTGATAACGTTTATTATAAAAATAAGAACTTAATCATTGAATTTTTCTTCTTTTCATAGGTATTATATCCATAAATTTATGTATTTTCAGGTTAGACAAAGGGAATAGCATTAGATTTTAGGAGAATTTGCCAAAGAATTATGAATGTGAATTTATCAGGGATGAAGAAGATTTTTCCTGCTTTCTTTATTCGTTCTTATCCATACGCCAACTCTTCTGGTCATGTGCAGGAAAAAGTTTTTTGTTTCAATATAAAAGCAATTGAAATGGGAAATCTTATGATATTCAGGGCGGTTATTCACTTTGCAAAGCTATAATTATGCTTATGAAACAATATATTATCGCATAGAACAGTATTCTATCAAACATTTCTTTAATAAAATCAATAATTCAGATGCATTTTTGCGTTTCAAGAAAAAAATACTTCCTCTGTAGGATTCTTATACTATCTTGCAATTCTCTTTTGGCTTAAGGGGGCTGGTAGAGTTTGAAAAATTTTGGTTCAAGTAATCTGTGGTGTTTTTGGAGATTTTGCAAAAAGCCATTCGTGGTGATTGTAAAAGATTTAGAGGGAAGAGCAGGAGTATTTTAGCTTATTGTGCAAAGTAAAAAAAACAACACTTTTTTATAAAATATAAAAATAAAAAACTCGCCTCGGAAGGCGAGTTTTTTTATTGAACAAAGTAGAATTTCAAAAATTATAGCGCAGCAAGATTGCTAGCGGCAAATTTTCCAGAACGACGATCTTGAAGAACATCATAGGAAATTTTTTGCCCTTCGTTCAGATTGCTTAAACCAGAACGTTCAACAGCGGAAATGTGTACAAAGACATCTGCACTTCCATCACTAGGTTGAATGAATCCAAAACCTTTTGTTGTATTAAACCACTTAACTGTTCCTGTAGACATAGGAAACTCCTTAGAATATATAATTGTATTATGTATTGAAGTCACATATGTCCTTCAATACGGTTTTAGATCGAAATTAGGTGGGAGAAGTTTCGTCGAGAGTGCAGAATGCACAGGAAAGAAAGTCACATAACCGAAAGTTCGATGAACCTTAATATAAAGTCTTTAGGATAAAAAGCAAGCCTTAATCGATATTTTATGCAAATAAAAGGTTACCAGAGAATATAGAGGGAATATTCACGTGCTTGTTTTAAAGAGACATTAAGGTATCTAAGCCCATTTCACGATGCTATCTGTGAATGGTATAATGGTAAAACCTACCACCGTCTTTATATTTATGAAGGAGAGAGCTGATATCATCGTACTCTTTATTAGCTCCCAATGTTGCAATAGCTCTTGGTATCTGAAACGAGATTTATGAGAGGTGTTTTTATTTCTTATCTTTAAGAATTTTGATGCAGATGCTCATCCTATTTGTAATGTGCAAGAAAGTAATTTTGATTGATTCAACAGCGACAGATTCAAAATGAGAGAATCCTACGCTATTAGCTCTCTCATTCAAGTTAAAAGAAATGAATTACCATTACAAATCAATGTATTGCTTATTTTTACTATAGTAAAAAAATCAAGAGAAATAACTTTGCAGTGGGCGTACTTCCAAGCAATTGTTTTTAAGTGCTTTGATAGCTTCTACTACAGCTTGTGCTCCAGCTATTGTTGTATAATAGGGGACTTTTTGCATGAGTGCGGCATGGCGTAATGATTTGGAGTCTGAGATAGCACTAGGGGTGCTGGTTGTATTGAAAATTAATTGAATTTGTCGATTGCGAATAGCATCTTCAATATGAGGATGTCCTTCTAGAACTTTGTTAATTTTTTCTGCTTTAACATTATGTTCGACAAGAAATTTTTGAGTTCCACTTGTTGCTAAAACAGAAAAGCCAAGATTCGTTAAAAGTTTTACGGGATTTAAAATACGTTCTTTATCTTCATCTCTCACGGAAACGAATAACATTCCTTCCTTTGGAAGTTCAACACCGGCTCCAAGTTGGGCTTTAGCAAAAGCAAGAGCAAATTCATAATCAAGTCCCATAACCTCACCGGTTGAACGCATTTCTGGACCAAGAAGCGTATCGACACCTGAAAAACGCGCAAAAGGAAAAACAGCTTCTTTGACAGCAATATGTGGTTTTTGTTGAGGAGAAGGTAAGCCACCATAAGCTTCAAGAGCCTTTTGAAGAGTTTCTCCTGCCATAATACGGGCTGCTATTTTAGCAATGGGGCGACCAATGGTTTTTGCGACGAATGGAACAGTACGTGAAGCACGGGGATTAACTTCTAAGACGTAAATTGTGTCATCTTTAATGGCATATTGCACATTCATTAAGCCACGAACATGAAGTGCTTGAGCTAATGCTTTGGTTTGACGTTCTAATTCAATGACGATTTTATTTGAGAGCGTATGTACTGGTAAAGAACACGCCGAATCACCAGAATGGATACCGGCTTCTTCAATATGTTCCATAATGCCAACGACCCATGTTTCTTTTCCATCAGATAGGCAATCTACATCAACTTCAATGGCTTCGGTTAGGTAGGTATCAAATAAAAGCGGATTCTTATTAAGTAAGGTATTGATTTGTTCCGTTTTATCGTTTGGATAACGAGCTTTGATATCTTCTGAAACCAATTCGGTTACATTCTCAAGCAAATATTTTTGCAAACCACGTTCATCACGGATAATTTGCATAGCACGTCCTCCTAAAACATAAGAGGGGCGAACAACCAATGGAAAACCTAGTTCATGGGCGATGTTGTGTGCTTGTTCAATTGAATGTGCAATACCGTTTTTAGGTTGTGTTAAGTTAAGCTTGAATAACAGTTTCTGAAAGCGATCTCTATCTTCTGCTAAATCAATGGCGTCAGGTGAAGTGCCTAAGATGGAGATATTATGTTTTTCTAAGGCACTTGCTAACTTCAGTGGCGTTTGCCCACCAAATTGAACGATAACTCCAACCAATTCGCCTTTTTCCTGTTCTGTTTCTAAAATAGCAATAACATCTTCTGTTGTTAAAGATTCAAAATAAAGACGATCGGAGGTATCGTAGTCAGTCGAGACGGTTTCAGGATTACAATTAATCATAATAGCTTCAAAACCTGCCTCACGGAGTGCAAAAGCAGCATGGCAGCAACAATAATCAAATTCAATGCCTTGTCCAATACGGTTTGGTCCGCCACCTAAAATGGCAATTTTTTTGCGTTCAGAAACCTGTGCTTCTGAGTGCTCTATACCTGCAAAGGGAACTTCATACGTCGAATACATATAGGCTGTGGGAGAAGAAAATTCAGCCGCACAAGTGTCAATCCGTTTGAAAACATGGTTAACATTGAGCGCTTTACGTAAAGCTGCAATATCATTTGGTTCTTGTCCCGTAAGGGTGGCTAAACGCGCATCTGAAAACCCCATGGCTTTTAACATGCGTAGATTATTTGCATCTTTGGGCAATCCATAGGTGCGGATGCGCTGTTCCATTTCAACAATGGAGGCTATTTGCTCTAAAAACCATGGATCAACTTTGCTAATTTGATGAATTTCATTTAAGGGCAAGCCCGTGCGCATTGCTTGGGCAATGTAGCGCAGACGATCAGGACTGGGGATTGCAATGGCAGAGCGTATGGAACTCTTTTCATCACCTTCAGCATGTTCTGGAATGACAATTTCATCAAGACCGGTAAGACCCGTCTCAAGTCCACGGAGCGCTTTTTGCAGAGATTCCTGAAAAGTGCGTCCAATTGCCATTACTTCCCCTACAGATTTCATCGCAGTTGTTAAGATAGGAGATGAACTAGGAAATTTTTCAAAGGCAAAACGAGGAATCTTCGTAACAATATAGTCAATAGAAGGTTCAAAAGATGCTGGTGTTGCACCGCCCGTAATATCATTTTTTAATTCATCAAGTGTGTAGCCAATGGCTAGTTTCGCCGCTACCTTAGCAATGGGAAAACCAGTTGCTTTTGAAGCAAGCGCTGAAGAGCGGGAAACACGAGGGTTCATTTCAATAACAATAAGGCGGCCATTTTCAGGATTAACAGCAAACTGTACATTAGACCCGCCCGTTTCAACACCAATTTCACGCAGAACGGCAATGGAAGCATTGCGCATAGATTGATATTCTTTATCCGTTAAGGTGAGGGCAGGGGCTACAGTGATCGAATCACCAGTGTGAACACCCATAGGATCAATATTTTCAATGGAACAAACAATAATACAGTTGTCGTTCTTATCGCGAACAACTTCCATCTCATATTCTTTCCATCCCAAAACACTTTCTTCAATTAAAACTTCTGTGGTAGGTGAAGCTTCAAGTCCTCGTTCAATGATTTCATAAAATTCAGAGCGGTTGTAAGCAATACCACCACCAGTACCACCAAGAGTGAATGAAGGACGAATAATCGCTGGAAGACCAACAATATCAAGCGCTTGAACTGCCTTTGCCGTTGCATGTGCGATATAATGTTGTTTACGATCAGCCTCTGTTTGTCGCCAATCCCGCTCAAGCTCTTCTAGTGCTTGATCAAGTGCATCACCAGACAGTTTTTCTTTAAGTTCATCGCGCGCCTTTGCATGTAGTTGGCGATTTTCTTCTTTAAGTTCCGTTGCATTGGCTAACATAGAACGTGGCGTTTCTAAACCAATTTTTTCCATCGCTTGGCGAAATAAAGCACGATCTTCTGCTTTATCAATTGCATCAGCGTTTGCCCCTATCATTTCAACATGATAGCGGTCTAAAATTCCCATACGCTTTAATGATAAAGCAGTATTAAGGGCCGTTTGTCCTCCCATGGTCGGTAAAAGGGCATCGGGACGTTCTCGAGCAATAATTTGTGCAACAATTTCAGGAGTAATGGGTTCAATATAAGTTGCATCAGCTAAATCTGGATCTGTCATAATGGTAGAAGGATTAGAGTTAACTAAAATAATTTTGTAACCTTCCTCTTTTAACGCCTTACAGGCTTGTGTGCCTGAATAGTCAAATTCACATGCCTGTCCAATAACAATAGGTCCTGCTCCAATGATAAGAATAGATTTTATATCTGTACGTTTTGGCATGGTTTTTTCCTATGATAAATATCCGTATGCGGTTGCGGCAGACAGTTAAATTTTAAGGCTAAAATAGTTTTATAGGTGAAGTGACAAAGAAAGTAAGTACTAAAATGTCTTTTCCATGTTTTTTTTCTCATAGAGTTGGAGATTAATAGCTTCTTTACAGGATGATCAACTTTATATGAGTAGTAAGAGTATAAGCTTTTTTAAAACTATGATATAGAGAAAATATTAAATATTAAAGGAAAATTTATAATGAAATATAATTAAGTTGTTATATGATAGTAGAACTTAATATAATAAAACTTTTACACTATACAATGCAATAAATATAACTTATTTAATTTTGACTTAAATATTTATAATTATGATTTGATATTTTGTGATAAATTATAATTTTAAAGTATTATTTGTAAATTTATATGCTCTTTATAAGCATAATTATTAATATTATGATTGAAAACTAATAATAAATTACTATTTTATCAATACGGATATAATTAAAAAATATTTTATTTGTATAAATTACACAAGTTTTACTATTTAACTTAATAATTTCAGTACAGTTATTGGCAATAATAGGGAATGCTTTACAGATTATTGGAGAGCTCTTAAAACGATAATTCCTGGTGTTTTTGCGACATAATCCATAAAAGGCGAGTCAATCACCTTTTTATTCTCTTTTCGTGAGGAAGCATTCCGTAACATAGGGCCATGATCTGTCATGATAAAGAAACCTACATGCGTTACATCTAATCCAGAGAGTTCGGTGTAAATACCAATGAAATCACCCGTTTGTAAATGGCTTATAACCTCTTCATCAATAAAGTTGCTTGGGATATAGGTTATATTGCGTTTAACAATGGGAAGTCCGAGAAGATAGTTTCCACCATCAGCTTTTTTATTGAGATATTTTTCAGTGCTAACTGCGTTAGGGCTTATTTGGGCAGTAATGTCAGTGGCGAGTTTATATTCTCTATAAGCCCAGTCAGTAAAAAAATGTTTCCGATTTAAAAAACTAATGTTACCATCAACATAACGTGTTCGTATGACATTATTTATGAATTCTGTTTGTGATGTTGATTTCTGTAACGCTTCAACATAGTCCAGATAAGTGAAGCAATCTAAACCTCTAAAGTCAATAATCAGTTTTTCCGGTGTATTTTCTGAGCCATGTAACATGTTTGCCTGATATGGTGTTCCTAAAAAGGTTTCAGAAAGTGAGCCAATCATTTCACCTCTTTCTTGGTGGTTTGCTTGTGAGCGTTTTTTGAGAAGCTCATTTAGTTTCTCTAAAGTATACGAGTCCAAGTCTACTCTGGTCTTTTGTTGTGTCTCCACTTTATTTTCTGCAATATCTTTATTCGTATCAGAAACTTGAATATCACATCCGGTAGCCAAGATTAAGATTGAAACTAATAGGAATATTTTTCGTATTTTATGCATCATTTTTGAATTAATAGCTTACCAGCTCGTCGTTATGGAAAGTGATGTTTCCTTATGTTGATCATAATTATCATGAGATTCATGATAGCATATAATAACTTCAATTATAGTATAAATATGATCACGGTGCTTGAGAGTACACAATTTGCATATGATCTAATTATGTTTCTGTGATATGTTTTGTTTTTGAAGAAAAATACTTATGCGTATGAAATAAAAATTTTCATTACTTTTATATAAATTTACATTTATATACAAAATTTTGTGTTGTGTTTGAAGTGTGACGAGCTTTTTGAGATGACAAATTGTTTTTACAATGCATTCTTTAACTTTAGAGCATTTTCATGGATGGAGAAATCGCACGAAGAGATTTCAGTTTTTATAGATGATAAGCTAATCTCTAACATTTAGCTATGCTTCTTGAAAGTGGCAATATTGGCAAGAGAAATGTGGCTCATCTGCTGCTTTAACAGCTTCAGCTTTGCAATGGATCATCTACCGTCTTATAATGTTTTAAGTATGAAAAATTCTGTCTTTTTATTGAGATTTTTCATGCTTTATCTGCACAATGTTTGTTTGCATAAGACAAAAAATAATTTCTATGCTGTTATATGAAGAGATCTGATAGAATAGAGTTTTTCTATAGGGAACGGGGCTCTTTTGATATTAAATGTGCAAATTTTTTAGGTGCTTTTTTACTACTAAGGCAATATCCAACTATTTCTTGGTGTTGTTAGTCTTTTTCTTTATTGGTTTTCTGAAACTGTATGGTTCAGTATTTGGACATTCATTGCGAAAAATTGTTAAGATTGGAGTGCGTTGTCTGTTGGAATGTCTGTAGTAGACTACACAACATTGACTTATAAAGATAATTCATTGTTTTATATGTTGAATGAGAGCTTCCAATATCGTAAAGTTTTCTCATTTCAAATCTTTCCTATGTTGAAGCAATCAAAATCACTTTCTTGTGCGGCATGAGCGGAGCTGGCATGTGGCTAGCAAGAAAATACAATTTGAGGTAAAAAATCTAAGGGGGTCAATATTTCCATTAAGCTATTTTTTTATAGTCCATAATAAGATCACAGAAATGTTGAAAGAGATAGTGGCTGTCTTGGGGACCAGGAGAAGCTTCTGGGTGGTATTGAACAGAAAAAACCGGTTTTCCAATGATTCGAATGCCACAGTTTGAACCATCAAAAAGGGAAATATGTGTTTCTTGAACATGTTGCGGTAAAGATGTCGCGTCTACAGCAAAACCATGGTTCATTGAGACAATTTCAACCTTTCCAGTGTTAAGATCTTTAACAGGATGATTGGCACCATGATGCCCTTGGTGCATTTTTACAGTTTTTGCACCAACCGTGAGAGCAAGAAGTTGATGCCCAAGACATATACCGAACAGTGGTAGATTGCGGTCAATCAATGTTTTAATTGTTGGAATAGCGTATTGTGCTGTAGCAGCTGGGTCACCTGGTCCATTGGAAAGAAAAATACCATCAGGCTTCATTGTTAGAATTTCTTCTGCACTTGTTTGTGCGGGCACAACAGTAACACGTGCATTTTGTGTCGCCATAAGACGCAGAATATTACGTTTAATACCATAATCGATGGCAACGATGTGAAGATTATGTACAGTATTTGTACTATATCCTTTATTCCATACCCATGGTTTTTCATCCCATTGCCTTAATGATATGGATGTAACTTCTTTTGTAAGGTCGAGATTGACAAGACCAGACCATTTTTTTGCGCGCTTGTGCAAAGAAGGAATATCAAAACTCCCTTCAGGATTATGTGCAATAACAGCATTTTGCGCACCTTTTTCACGAATAAGAATGGTTAGTGCGCGTGTATCAATACCACAAAGTGCAACAATTTTACGCGCTTTGAGCCATTTATTAAAGTCTTCATTGGCACGGTAGTTAGAGGGGTGGGTAATATCTGCCTTAAAAATGGCACCAACCGCACCATGACAGTTGGGAGGAGTGAGATCCTCAATATCTTCACTATTTGTTCCGACATTTCCTATATGAGGGAAGGTGAAATTAATGATTTGTTGCGTATAGGATGGATCTGTGAGGATTTCTTCATAGCCTGTTATAGCGGTGTTAAAACATACCTCACCTTCAGCAATACCTATAGCACCTGCTCCTTTACCTTCAATAACAGTTCCATCGGCTAATACTAAGAGGGCTGTAGGTTTGTTTACACTCCAAGGATTAAGAGATGTGACAGTTTGCGCCATAGTATGCATCCATAATTTATTTTCTGAAAGGTATAATGATCAACGTTACATAAAAAGCACAACCATAACAACTGTTGTGTATATTATTCTTGAGTGTTCTACTTAGAACAGAGAGTATAGGTATATTCTTTCAAGAGGTAAAGTCCTGTTTTAGATTTTCCAAGGCTTGGATGCTCATTATTTTTTTATGCATTGTAAGGCATATGAAAATTGGTTGGGGGGTGTTTATCTTTTTGAATAATCTTTGATGATAAATTTATGTTGAATAATACAATTGGTACAGTATTCAAAATGCTTTGAGTGCTTAAGGTGATGCATCTTTTGCTAACATTGTTTTATGTATGCTGTGGTGAGAGATTATAATATTAATCGTGGGAAAGGAAATCTAGAAGTGGATAATCATTCGATACCATTTGTTTGGGCTGAAATGTTTGAATAATGCGAGGGAGAAAGGTACATTTATAAAAATCTTGTTACTTCAAATTGGTAGAGAAAAATACGCGGAAATGAAAATTATAGGTGTATTCCCTCTGTATGAATTTGAAGAAAGCAAAATTTCCTGAGTAATTTGTGAAGTTTTGTTATGGATAATAGCCGAAGAAAAGCTCTGTGTTATCGGTAGAACTGTAGTATGATTCTAGAAGCGTTATGGGGAGCAGATAAGTTTTTCTGAAGTGTATAATAGTGTTGTAAAAATTAAAGATAAATCTTATCAATTTACGAAGAAGATTGGATTGGTGTGTGCTTTTTATTCCCAGCAGTTTGTTTCGTGTAGAGAACGTATGAAGAATATATTGATACGCAACATTCTTCCATAAAAATTATCACGAAGAATTGTTTTGAAATAAACAAGTTTGTATTTCTTTTTACTGATAGGAGAGAAAGAACGCCTTTTTCTATAGAGATTCTATTTTCCTTTATAGTATTTAATTTCATCACAAGGATTAAGAAGTGTTTTCACTTTTTACAAAGTTTTTATTATCTTTAATACAGAAGCTTTTGGAGAAAATAAGCTATTTAGAACAAAGATTTCATATATGTGTTTGGTTTGGTGGGGGAGGGATGTGTTGTTGCTTTTTGGAATATTTTAGAGATTTTTTTGTTGAGGGATACTGCATTTGAAAAGGAAATGATTCTTTCATATGTTATTTAAATACAGGTGCTCTATTCACAGCTAATAAAGGGTGCGTTTGCGTTGTGTTTTGGTGATTATGATGAAGTAAGAAAATTTTTAAAAACACTTGTTTTTTAAGCTGCAATTATTTTTGTGTTAAGATGATTCAAACAGCATCGCAAAAATGAAATCCTTATTGGTAATATGCTGTTCAAACAAGTTGAAAAATGCGCTTCTCCTTTCTTAAACAAGGCATGTAAAATCAATAAATTGAGCATGGTAAAGAAGGGTGGTACTTGCTATATTTATATAGGATTTGGTATGTAGAGTGGTGAAGCTGTTAAAAACAGTTCGGTAAGTAACAATGGTTTGTCTGTTAATCGCAAGCGAGAGCGGCGTGCCCAGAGTGTCCCTTGTTGGCCGATGTGAATGTAATCGCGGGTCAATTTGCCACTGTTAAATAAATAATACCCTAATGGTGTCGTGCCCAAATGCAGCAGTTCTTGGTTTTGTTCGAGGAGGGTTTCTTGGGGGATTACAGTACGACCAAGAAGCCAAGGTTGATTATCTCCCATCAATATGATTTCACGTAGCCAGTAACGTGCACTCAGAGGCAAATGCTCTGCCTCATCTTGCAATTTATCTCGCGTGATAAAACACTCACGTTGTGGTTCAATACGTATGTTGGTACAGTGTTTTTTTAATCGAAGTGTCATCGAACCAAGCTCCATGAGCCAGTTACGGATATTTTCTGGTACAAGAGGATCTTGATCAGAGAGCCATTTTAGAGGTGGGATGATGGAATCTCTCAAATTAGACATTTCTTCACTCCACATCTCAAATTGTATTTCGTATGATATTACACTAGGATGATATAAACAGATGTTTTCCATTGTAATGTGAAAATGCTAAAGCAGCAAGATTTTAAGCGAGAAGAGAAAAGAAAAATTTCAGCAAGGGATATTAGAAAAGATATTTTATGAAAGTATGTTGTAGACGGAATTTTAATATCTATAATGCGTGAAACCGAGAAGATAAGAACAAAGAAAATGAAAGGAAAATGAGAAGGATATCCTCTTTATACTCTTAGTTTTATTTCCATTGATATTAGGAAAAGTTTCCTTATTATTTACAAAATTCAAAAAAATTATTTTAGTTTTCTGATAAAATGATTGCGTTGGTGGAATGCAGAGAAGTTAGATGTTATGCTATAGGTCTTTGGAGCATCGTGGTTATTTTTTATAATTAATGATGAAACGATTGCGCTCGTTTTATAGTAAGATAATTGAAGCTTTCATAGTGGTTGGTATATTTACTTAGCAAAATTTTAAACCTCGATAAGCTATTGAGGCAATCAGATATTAAAACAATGAGATATTAAAAACAGATATGTGCATTGTGAAGAAATTATGCCAATATTACCACATAAATAATGGCAGTGTTCTTCACACTGTAAATGGGCTGTAGAGTATATTGGTTAGGGATGTTGTGTTGTAAAAACTGTGTTGTTTTTCGCTTAACAACATCATGATGGCGATGCAAAAGAGCGCAGCTTAAGCATCTAACCACCACTTCCCCTCGCTATAACTTTTTAAGTTATTGCGGAAATATTTTAACTATTTTGTTTTGCACCAAAAGGCACTTAAAAATGCCTTATGATCGAATTTGTTGTCCTATCCATATCAGAATGCAGGCTCCTATAAAACCTGAAATAAGATAGCCAAACCAACCTGCAAAGCTTACTCCTAAAAGACCAAAAAGAAAACTCGCTAATGCGGCACCAATAATTCCTAAAATAATATTTAGGAACACTCCCGTTTGGCTTTTCATAAGATATTGTGCAGCCCACCCCGCTAGGCCGCCGATAATAATAGCTGCAATCCAGCCAATATTCGCGTCTTCCATTATACCCTCCTTTGTCTAAATCTAGACTGTTAGTTCTAATTAGAGTAAGCTTTGCGAAGTTCAAGACTCCCTCTTTGCTTGATGAGGGGATATTTCTCTGGAAATTTTGTTATACTTTTTCTTTACTGTTTTTCAACTCACATGAATATCTTGTGCGTAAAATGTTATCTCTATGGCATAAATACAGATTATTTTTATCATAATACTAAAAATTGCTGAAATTAGCAATTATTTTATATAAAATAATATCTATAACAGTATTTTACCAGTATTCGGTCTATATTAGTTAGGATGTTTCTTGATGATTTTTACTACTCGTTTTGTAGAAAATGAAAATAGGCTAGCTTAAGGAATACACAAAATAGATGTATCATAAGATATTGATAATATAAAAGTAAATCATGCTTAAGACTTTTAAACGATATGATTATTTTATTCTTTATAAAACACTACGGAGGCTGAACTTCTCAAAATATTGATATCAGCATTGCAATTTTATAGACGATTGTAGTTTTGTAGGCTTTTTCATTGATAATGATACTATGAAGTGATGCGTTTTTTACAAAAGCATTTGATTAGGCTCAAATATTTAAATGTTCACAATTCATAATCAATGTAATTTCTTTTTCATTTTTTGAATTAAGATTTGCTTGTTTGTTGCTCAGCAGGATTGCGTAGGCGAGAACTTTGAAGAAGTCCTTGTGCTTCTAAAATTGGGTAGATCATTGAGGTTAAAAGGGAGTTAATTTGTTTTAGATCCCTTACCGTATCAAGATGAAGACTGGATGATTCTACATTTTTGAGATCCCCTTCACGAAGACGTTTAAAATGTTTTAGACTCATCTCTTTTTCTAAATTTCGCAGCTGATCTTTTTTCTGTACCAGTAAATGCGCGGTATGTGTGTCACGCGAGACAAGGACGTTAAAGGCAATATGCGCATTGGCAAGAACAATGGAGTGGAAACTAAGGAGGTCATTCCATCCTTCGCTACTGAATTGTAAACCTTTTTGTTGTTTCTTTTTAACGAGCATAAGCATATTATGAATAATAATATCTCCAGCTTGATCCAATTTTATACACGCACCTAAAAGTTCTTGTGTTTGAAGTGCTTCTTCATCAGACAGTTTTTGTCCAGCTAATCGTGCGAGATAAAGTTTGATTGCTATATGCTTTTTATCCAATATAGTATTTAGCTGATTGAGTTCACGGATGATATCAGAATCGGGTTTTTCATAAAGTCCCATGATTTTTTCTAGCATGATATCTACAAGATCGCAAATATGGATGACTTCACGCATGACATTTGAAAGTGCTAAAGTCGGGCGTTCAAGAACGCTATCATCAAGAGCTGTTTGATGAGATAAATTAAGTGTTTTATCGGTTTGCGTTTTTTTTGTACTCAAATGAACAATTTTAGTGGTCAGTTTTAAAACCCATTTCGAGAGTGGTATTCCAGCAAAAAGAATGAAAATATTGAAAATGATATGGGCGTTGATCACTTGAGAAGAGGCGTCATGACCAAGCCATGCGATAGGTGGTTGGAAGAAGAGAAATAAGATAAGGACAACGATTGAACCGGCTCCACGCATGAGTAAATTTCCCAAGGGAACAAGACGGGTATTAGGAGAGGCACTGCGTGTTAAAAGTGGTGCTATAAGAGAAGAACCAAAGTTGACGCCAAGGACCATGATAACGCATAGTTGAGCATGGATAAGATCATAATTGGCAAAATTGACCAGCAAAATAATTCCTGCGATGGATGAATGCAAAAGATAAGTCAATACGGCCGCTAGTAAGAAAGAAGAAAGGGGATCGGTTGAAAGATAACGAATGATGCTAGGCAAAATTTCGCTCTCGCGTAAAGGTGCTGTCGCCGTGCTTATCATTTGTAAAGATAAAATCAAAAGGCCAATACCAATAACAATACGTCCTATTTGACGCCAATCACGTTTTTCAGTCGTCATGAAGATACAAGTGCCGATTAAAAGGCATAAGGGCACAACAATTGTAAGATCATAAGAGAGAATTTTGACAACGAACGCTGAGCCTAATTCTCCTCCACGCACAGCCATAAGTCCTGCTAATCCAGAGACAAAACCAGATTCAACAAAAGAACCAACAAGCAATGTTATTGCTGTAGAGCTTTGTAAGACCATTGCTGAAAAAAGTCCAAAACTTACAGCAAAGAATGGTTTTGAAATGACATAACGCATTTTGTATTTAAGCTTATCTCCATAGGCCCGCTCAACGCCTGTGCGTACCATGCGTGTAGCCCAAAGAAGTAAAGAAATAGCGCCTGCAAGATGAAGGAGTACCAATGAACCATTCATGATACTTTTTCTTTCTTTGTTGTTATAAATACGGTTGATCTAAAAAATTGATAAATTGTGTTTATCGTTTTAGGTGTCTTTCGCTTCTAATACATGACGAAAATCATAGCCACTTGGATTTTGAAAAATCTTTAAACCAAAACTAGGAAGAATGGAGTAAAGGTGGTCAAAAATATCAGCTTGAATTTTTTCATATTCTAGCCAAACGGTTGTGTTGGTAAAACAATAGATTTCCAAGGGCAAACCATTTGGGGTAGGGGGTAATTGCCGTGCCATAAGGGTCATATTTTGTTCGATATAAAGATGTTTTTTTAGATAAGCAACAACATAAGCACGGAAAGTTCCAATGTTGGTTAAACGGCGGGTATTGGCTAACACATCGTGATTCTTATCTAATTGTGTATTCCATTCAGTAATTTCTGGTATTTTTTGTGTGAAATAATTTTCTAACAAATTAAATCGGGAAAGGTATTCTTGTTCTTCTTCTGTGTGAAAACGAATAGTTGACTGATCAATGAAGAGGGATCGTTTAATGCGTCGTCCACCGGCTTCTTGCATGCCACGCCAATTCTTGAAAGGATCCGTTACCAGCTTACGGATAGGCACAGTTGTGATTGTTTTATCAAAATTTTGTACTTTAACAGTGTGAAGTGCGATTTCAGTGACATCACCATCTACATTAAGACTGGGAATTTCAATCCAATCACCGACGCGTACCATATCGGTAGATGAAATTTGAATACCTGCAATGAGAGAAAGCAAGGTATCTTGGAAAATTAACATGAGGACAGCAGCCATTGCGCCAAGACCGGATAAGAGAATAAGGGGAGAGCGGTCAACTAATGTGGCTACCATTAGAATTGCCGCTACAGTAAAAAGGGCAATTTTAGCGATTTGAATATAACCTTTTATTGGTTTTAACCGTGCTGTTGGCTGTTGTTCATAAAGAATATTAATAATGTTAAGAAAAGAAGAAATAGCTAAGACAACAACAAAAATAATGAAGGCATTTGCGACATTGCTTATAATCGTGCTGAATGTTGAGGGAAGTGTTGGAATAAAATTAATACCAATGGAGAGAGTAAGGGCCGCAACAATGTTCGCTACGTAATGAATGGTATTTTCAATATCAACAGTTGTTTTTGGGGGAAGAAGAGAAGAAAGCCGTTTTGCTCCGTGAAAGAGAAGGTTTCGTGCTAAAAAATTGACTAAAAGCGCAATAATGATAAGGATAATAAGCCAAGCAATAGATTCTAGCAGTGGATATTGAATAAGAAATTTGATCACTTTTTCATTCTCCATTTCTGAAAAATATGCGGTTAGAACTTAATCTTTTAACCGCTTAAGGGGAAGTCTTGGAATTATGCTCTAAAGTCATTAAATATGCAAAAAAGAATTTTAAAACTTTGTGAGAGATAATGCGCTTTCCACCTGATTTCCTTGATGAGCTCCGCGCAAGATTACCAATTTCAATAGTTATTGGACAAAGGGTGGTGTTTGATCCTCAAAAAAGCAAGCCTTCGCGAGGAGATTTTTGGTGTTGTTGCCCATTTCATGGTGAAAAAACGCCCAGTTTTCATTGTGATGATCGTAAAGGTCGCTATTATTGTTTCGGTTGTGGTATAAGTGGCGATATTTTCACTTTTCTTTGTGAACTTGATGGATTGCACTTTTCAGAAAGTGTAGAGTGTTTGGCTGATTTGGCAGGGGTAAAGCTCCCTGTTTTTGATTCACAAAATCATAAACGTCAGATGGAAAAGGCTGATCTTTATGACGTTATGAGAATAGCCACGGATTTTTTTCAACAGAGTTTATATGATAAAGAAGGGATGCAAGCACGTCGTTATCTTGATGCACGTGGTGTAACGCCAAAGATCGCAGAACGTTTTCGCATTGGTTTTGCTCCAATAAGACGTACAGCTTTAAAAGAAGCTTTAGGTGCTCGTGGTATTTCTACTAAGCAAATGGAAGATTGTGGGCTTCTCAAATTGGCTGAAGATAATACGGCTTCTTATGATCGATTTAGAAATCGTATTATGTTTCCTATTGCAGATTTACGCGGACGTGTGGTGGCTTTTGGAGGACGTGCATTAGAGAAAGATACACCGGCAAAATATCTTAATAGCCCTGAAACGGTGCTGTTTCATAAAGGAAATATGCTTTACAATGCAGCAGAAGCTCGTAAAAATAGCTGCTTTGTTGGTGGTGAAAAAGTTCGTTCAATCCTTGTGGTTGAAGGTTATATGGATGTCATTGCGCTAACTAAAGCTGGTTTTGAGGGGGTGGTAGCACCTTTAGGGACAGCATTAACAGAAGCGCAAATTGGACTTTTATGGCAGATGGATTCTGATCCTATTTTGTGTTTTGATGGAGATGACGCTGGTTTAAAGGCGGCCTTTCGTGTTGCTGATCGCGTGTTGCCCCTCTTGAAGGCAGGGGTATCGGTACGCTTTGTCTTGTTGCCGCAAGGTAAAGATCCTGATGAAATTATTTCTGCTGGTGGTGGACAACTTTTTTCTTCTTTTTTACAAAAAGCAATTCCATTGATTGAGCTTTTATGGTGGCGTTCTACTTATGGAAAAAACTTTGAAACTCCAGAGGCACGAGCGGCACTGGAAAAACAATTGAAACAGCAAATTTTCACCATTAAGGATGAAGATATACGTCGTTATTATTTACAGGATGTAAAAAAACGGCTTTTTGATTTTTTTCGTCTCTTTTTTTCGAAAAAAAAATCTACAGAACGGTATCAGCAGTCTCCCCACAATAGAATATTTAAAGATCAATCTTTTTCCGTTTTGGCAAACTCCAACATCGTGCGCCACTCTTCGCAATCGATTCCTCTGCGCGAGGCCGTTATTTTATTGCTTTTAGCTTACTATCCTGAATTGTGGTATGAAAATTTTGAAATTTTGGCTGAGTTGGAATTACAAAATACACAATTGGTATGTTTTCATCAGTCTATGTTAGAAATTCTTGGCAATCAACAGCTTCATGATAAGGAGACAATGGTTGCTCTTTTAGAAGCAAGAGGACACAAAGGGCTGTTGGAACGTATGAAACATCTTGTGCAAAATATTGGTATGCGTACGGTCTTTATGGGGGCACCTATTGAAGATGCTCGTGCTATATTAAAACAGGCTGTCTACTTGCATCTTCAAGAATACCACCTACATAAGAGACTACAAGATATTGAAGAGCAACTGGTAGAAAATCCTAACAGTGAGGTTTTTGATCTGTTTCGTGAAATAAAAAGTGATATAGAGCAGATGCAAGCGACAGAAGCATTAATTGAAGGATTTGGAAGTTGGTTAGATGAAAAAATAGACGGGAATAAGCAAGATACAATAAAATGATTCGCTTTTTTGATGCGAATCAGTCACCTAAGGCTTAGTATGAAGAAGTTATATAAAGCGATGTTTTTATAAAGAATAACGACTGAATTTTAGGAAAAGCGGGAAATTGGTTCTTACTATAGGGTACAGAGATTATCTCAGAAAGGCTGAGAGGTGTCGGGGAAACTTCTGGGGTTTTCCCGCGTTTTTGTGTGAATGAAGGGTGTATACAAAATGTAGTCTTTCAAATGGTAATCTTCTCCAAGAGGAGGTATATTATAGGAAACTGTTAGTACGCTTAAGTGAGAACGCGAAAAGTTGGTCACATGAAAGCTGTGGAGTGCTCAGGTGGAGTTATGGTATGGCAACAAAGGTTAAACAGAAAGATAACGTAGAAGTAACAAGCCAAGCAAGTTTGGATAGTCCTCTTCTTGATTTTTCTGATGATGCCATCAAGAAAATGGTTAAACTTGCCAAAAAGAATGGTTATGTGACAATGGATGAACTGAATGCAGTTCTTCCTTCTGATGAAGTTACATCTGAACAAATTGAAGATATCTTGGCTATGTTCTCCGAGATGGGGATTAATGTCGTGGACGATGAAGATGAAGTCGATTCTGAACATTATGATGAAGAAATAACAGTAGAGGGGGGCGATTTAGTAGAGGCCTCTAGTCACGCAATTGCAACGACAACAAATAAGCGTGAGGTAACAGATCGTACTGATGATCCGGTACGTATGTATTTGCGGGAGATGGGAGCTGTTGAGCTGCTTTCGCGAGAGGGCGAAATTGCCATTGCTAAGCGTATTGAAGCAGGGCGTGAGACAATGATTGCGGGTCTTTGTGAGAGTCCTTTGACTTTTCAAGCTCTCATTATCTGGCGAGAAGAATTAAAAGAGCAGCGTATTCTTCTTCGTGAAATCATTGATCTTGAAATGACTTATGCTGGTCCAGAAGCGAAGCAGGCCCCTTTTATTGAACGGAGTGAAGTTGATAAGATAAAAGAAGAGAAGACATCTGCTGGTACGCGCAATATCGAGGGGATTATCCCAGATAGAGGTGTTGAGGATGATGAGGAAGATGAGGATGATGTTAACTTGTCACTTGCTGCAATGGAAAATGAACTTTGTCCTCAAGTCATGGAAACATTGGATTTTATCGCTCAAACCTATGTAAAATTGCGAAAATTACAAGATCAGCATGTTGAAAGCAGTTTAGCAGAGCGGAAAGAAGGTGCTCTGTCACCTTCGCAGAAGAAAAAATACATTCAATTAAAGGGTGAGTTGATTCAAGCAGTAAAATCTCTCTCTTTGAATCAAAACCGTATCGAATCTTTGGTTGAGCAGCTTTATGATATCAATAAAAGATTGATTCATAATGAAGGAAAATTGAAACGAATTGCTAACAGTTATGGCATTGGTCACGAGGATTTTTTAAAAGAATACCAAGGTCGTGAATTGGATGCAGATTGGATAAATTATATTGCAACTTTGCCAGGAATAGGATGGCAAGAGTTTTCTATGCGTGAAGCAAAAGAAATTCAAAGATTGCGTAGCGAAATACAGAATCTTGCCCAAGAAACTGCTATTTCTATTAGTGAATTTCGCCGGATTGTTACACAGGTGCAGAAGGGCGAACGCGAATCAACTATTGCTAAAAAAGAAATGGTAGAAGCTAATTTGCGTCTGGTGATTTCAATTGCAAAAAAATATACTAATCGTGGTTTGCAGTTTCTTGATCTTATCCAAGAAGGCAATATTGGTTTGATGAAAGCCGTGGATAAATTTGAATATCGGCGTGGTTATAAATTTTCGACCTATGCCACATGGTGGATTCGTCAAGCAATTACCCGCTCAATTGCTGATCAGGCACGCACGATTCGTATTCCTGTTCATATGATTGAAACCATTAACAAAATTGTACGTACATCGCGCCAGATTTTGCATGAAATTGGGCGTGAACCCACACCAGAAGAATTGTCTAGCAAGCTTTCTATGCCATTAGAAAAGGTAAGAAAGGTTCTTAAAATTGCAAAAGAACCTATTTCACTTGAAACGCCTGTTGGTGATGAAGATGATTCCCATTTGGGTGATTTTATCGAGGATAGGAATGCATTATTGCCCATTGATGCAGCTATTCAGGCTAATCTACGGGATACGACAACGCGCGTCCTTGCTTCTCTTACACCACGCGAAGAACGTGTGTTGCGGATGCGTTTTGGTATCGGGATGAATACCGATCACACATTGGAAGAAGTTGGTCAACAATTTTCGGTAACTAGAGAGCGTATTCGTCAAATTGAAGCAAAGGCGCTTCGTAAATTGAAACATCCTAGTCGTTCACGCAAATTGCGGAGTTTTCTCGATTCTTAAATAAAGGAACTTTTGTATTTGCAAAAATGTCTCCTTTCTTGATGCATGTGGGCAAAAGGCATGTCGTATTGTTTTTGAAATGCTTTTTTGAGAGGCGTTAGGGTGTTGCGTGCAAAATTTGTGGTATCTAACGTTTTTTTGATTGTGATCTTTGTGTAATTTTACAAAATCCACGGAGAATGCGTATAAATTGTGGGGTGATTTCTCAAAGAAGTGAATGATATCTAAAGGGTGTTATTCTGCATGTAGCGGTTAGTTTATTTAGAGAGATATGATATTTTAAAATAGCTGATATTGAAAGATAGCAATCTTTTTGTGATTGAGATACCTTTTCTTTTGTACTGGAGAAGCGTTCATACAAGTGATTTACATAGATGCATAAAAGTTTAGGGCTTCCATTCAGATTATATTCCTCTAGGTTGTAAAATATTTTAATTTGTATGTTTTTATTGTTTCTTATGTTTTTTTAGAAGAGCTGTTTTGAGGTATTATTATTCTTCGGATGGATTGGTTTGCTCAAAATAATATGTGTTTTTGATTGAGTTTATTTAAAAAGCTTGTTTTAAGGCAATGTTGCGAATTTATTTATTTTGCTTTTTAAGCTTTTTTTCCAAAAAGATGTGGTTGATTTATGAGTAAAGAAATTCCTTTTTGGAAAGTAAAAAAATTAGAAGAAATTTCACCTGCCGAGTGGGAAAGTCTTTGTGATGGGTGTGGGTGTTGTTGTTTGCACAAAGTAGAAGATGAGGATACAAGTGATATTTATACAACCAGCGTCGCTTGTCGTCTTTTAGATAGAGAAACTTGTCGGTGTCAGAATTATGTTCATCGCCAATCAATTGTTCCAAATTGTATAGCATTGGATGTGGCAACGGTTAAAACAGCTCGCTGGCTACCAGAAAGTTGTGCTTATCGATTGATTAATGAGGGAAAAGAACTTCAATGGTGGCATCCGCTTGTGTCAGGAGATTGTCAGACGGTGCATCAAACAGAATTTTCTGCATGTGGACAGATAGAAATTTATGAGGATGAATTATCGTCTGAAGAAGCTTATCTCCACCACATCACTGGTCTTCTTTGTAAAGGCCAGTGATTCACTATTTCACACAATAACTGATGACATTAGTTAATTTAGTCTATAGCAAATACCACGGTAACACTAACATGATAGTCTAACTCACCCACTGAAAAATTTGTGTCTGCATAGCTTGTATCTGCTGCTCGGCTCATAAGGTGTAGCTTTGGATAATAGTGATCATCATTTTCATTTTCATTGATTCTAATGATTTTTCCTAACTTTACATCTGCTGCTTGTGCTATTGTTTTTGCTTTTTCAATAGCTTCAGAAATAGCTTTTTTGCGTGCTTCTTGAAAAAATGGCTTTTGATCAGCATTGGTAAAGGTAATGCCGTTGACCGAATTGGCACCAAGCGCCATTGCTTGATCAAATATTTTACCAACCTTGTCAATATCACGAATACGTACTGTTAAAGAGTTTGAAACATGATACAGTTTTTCATTTTTCTGTTTTTCTGTATGTTTGTCGGTATTAGATTGATAAATCGATAAGCCTGATGTTTGTAAATCATTGGCTCGGATACCATTGTTTTTTAAAGCGTTTACAATATCATTCGTAATTTTATTATTGGCGGCTAATGCTTGTTGAGCAGTTTTATCCTCTGTCACAACAGTTAAAGTGATAATTGCCATGTCCGGTGCTGCTTGACCTTCGCCAGTTGCACTAACTGTAATTGTTGGGTTTTTCATTTTGCCTTCTTCAGCGTGTAGAGGGAGTGAACTGATGAGAAGCGTGAGTGCCATCATCGCTATCTTGATTCTATAGTGATTTAATGAATGGAAAACTGTTTTTGTCATGTCTATTCCTTTATATTTATGATATTTGCTACTTTCTCATTTCTGAGGGTTCTTGTAAAGAAATTAGAGCATTGGAGAAAAAACCAAGAGAAAAGAGAAAAAGATGAGTTATAATTTAGCTAGGCTCTTGTATCATAGGGCATTTTAGTTTAGAGAGAAGCAACCTGTGTGGGGCCTGTAGCTCAATTGGTTAGAGCCAGCGGCTCATAACCGCTTGGTTGGGGGTTCGAGTCCCTCCGGGCCCACCATCTTATAAAACAAATAGATTATGTAGAAATTTTGAGATTCTATAATTTTGAGATTTTATGATTTGTTTTTTGTTTATCCTGAATTTTTTCGTCTTTTATTGTTCTCTTTCTACGATTTTGCTCTAGAGACTACCATGTGCTCTTTCGTTTAACTAAAGAGCTTTTCGTTTACGATATCACTGCATCTGCACTAACCGGTATATGTTATTTTGTGGTTTTTATAATTTCTGCTTCATTACATTCTTCATGAGGTGTGGAAAAACTGTTATTGATGCGATTCTTGCTGCTTTTAAATAAATGGTATTATCTCTCACATCTTTCCGTCTTAAAACTGTATCATTATGATTCAATTCTGTACAAAAGAATAGAGTCTACAAATATTTATGCATAACATGTGGTCAATGATAATCACACTTGTTGCTGTTTTTTAAAAACTGAGAATCTGTTCTTCTTTTGGTCAATACTTGTACAATATATATGCAGGTATTATTTGGGCTTGATCCGTTGTCTTTTTTAAAAGTATTGCTATTTTTGTTCATGATGGATTTCTACGGCAATATTTTCAGTAGACTTAGGAGGAAGGTAACTTTTTGTAAGAGCATGCCATGAAATTGTAGGCAGCACTGCTGTTCATAGGAACGATGCGTATCGCGTTGTTATGTTTTTACATTGCGATATCGTTTGAAAAATACAGGTAGTGCTGTGTAGAATAAAATTGTGATATGCTTCTCGTTTAAAATAATTGTTTGCCTTCTTTCATATAGAAACCAGCAATATTTTTAGAGATAGCTTCAGATTAATAAGTTATTGGTGCGAATCGCGAGATTTGCATAATATTATTAACGTTGTTGATAAAAGTGATAATATCAGTTTTTTATAAAAAGGTCTGGACCGTGTGATGTTTTCTGTTTCACCATGGTACATAACCAAAAGAATTCCATCTAATTTTATAAAACCAGTTTGTATACAACTGCTTCCATACTGCTTATTACAAATATTTTTTCTAAATTATGGGATATGCGTAAACGTTTCGGCGTTATATAGTTTGGCTACATGGAGTGTAACTATGAAGAATGACGAAAAATTTGAGGCGACTTTATCTGATATTATCGTGAAATGGGAGGCTTTGTCTACGACTCAAAAACAAGAGATATTGAAAATAGTAGAAAATTCTACAGATTCTGCTCAGTCAATAGAATACTTAAAGCTTCAATCTTCTTTTTATCTCCAGAGGAAATTAAAGCGATAAGTTTTAAATCTTCATCGGAGATGTTAAAGCCAGTTATTACATATATAGCGCTAGCATTTCCGAGTGTGTTAAGAATAGCCATAAGCTTATCTACAGAGGGTCTTTTTCCTCCCTTTATCATTTGTTGTACGTAGTTTTGCCCACAGCCTGCTGCTTTACTTATTTGAATCATTGTGCGTCCGTCACTCTCTATTAATTCAATTAAGCGTTGGAACCAATCTTTTTCAGTCTTTTTCATTTTTAGACCTTTACACATTTACGCTATAGCGTTAATATTACACTGCGAATCCAGAATATATGAGATAAGGAGCGTGAAAATACCCATGCGTAGCTTTTCGCTTATGAAGGATACAGAGTTGTTTTTAACTAATAACAAAATGTCCCCATACACTTTCAGATTCGAATCAATAAAAAATGGTTGCTTAGTTTCACGATTGTGACAGGGTAGGTGCGTATAACCAGATATGGAAATACACTCGGTGTGTTCCTGAAATATTACTGATAGTATACGTAGCGTCATTATAAATCAAGATATCCCCTAACATTGGCATTTGTAAGAAATTTCTGCATTTGGTGTGTGGATATAATGGATTTCTGTTCTCTGAAGGAAAAAGATCATAGTTGTAGAAAATATAAATTCATGGGTGCGGAATACTGGTTTTTCTTTTGTTTTAAGAGATTAAGTTACTGTCAGAGATGGTATATCGCATGTGTGTGTTAAGAGAGTTTAAAAACATCAAAAAAAGTAATTTGGGTAATTTAACAGAGTATGAAGATACTCTCAGTCATGAAGATGATTATTGGGGAAAATATTATATTAATGGTATAGGTTTTATCAAAAATCGGCATGTTTTGACTGATGCCATAGTTTATAACGATATTTCTTTTTCGGATATCTGTGTTTGTGATCATAGGCAGATAGATTGCATGTTACCTGTTTTTAGCATTGTCCATGTGTATAGTAATGCACAAATATATGGTCATATAGGGGGGGGGAGTGGATTGTATGTTTACAAGAAAATAAAGACTTATTGTCGCTCAAAGGAAAGTAGCAATGTACATGTTAATAGCTGTGTTCTTGTTTATAACTATGTAGAGGTTCTCAAAAAATCTAACATTTATGTCAATGCTTTAGTTTGCAATTATACAACGGTTTGTAAGAAAGCAAAAGTTTACGGTTATCTTGAAGTTAGTAACTGTGAAGATTTCCGTAATGAAAAAGCGCTTTGTATAGGGGGATATATTCTCTGTGATATAAAAAAGCTAAGAAAAAACGACACTATGGAGGAATTTTCTGAGTGTATCACGCTGTTCATGTTATTTGAAATTATGTGTGGTTTTGCATTTTGTATCAATAAACATCATGCAAGGTGTTGGCAGGAGGGGATGGATTTAAGCAGCTTTATGGGGGTTGGCAGTGCTATTTGTTAGCGTGTTTTTATGAAGTGAATAGGGGACAGAGTGTGATTTGTTCCACTTGGAAAGCAATTTTTTGCATTCTTTTTTAATGGAGGGCGAAACAAAAAATTGGTCGAGGTGATCAATTTAATGGCAATTAAAGGAACTCAAAATGAGCGTAAATGAAATTTTATTAGGAGTGGTGATTGTTGTTTTGCTTTTTAGTGGCGTCATGTTTCGGTTTGCTCTTTATTATCGTGATCAAGTTCAAGTTCTTAAAGAACAGGCAAGAAAGATAAAGCATGAGTTCTTAAGAGATTCTATGAAGATGACTGAAGAACGTGATAGGGCGATTAGAGAGCAAAATATGGTAATTAAAAGGCGCGATAACGCAATTGAAAAACTGAAAAAACAAGTTAAGCAGTACGAGGAAATTATAAAGCAATATCAGGAAGCTGTTAAATCTGAAGATGATGCGAAAAAGTAATTCTGTGTACATTCTAGGGTATTGGAGTTCATGGATGATAAGCTTTGTAGGGTGGGTGTTAATACAGCAATGAAAAAGGTTAGAGATAACGCGAGAGGGGAACGTTGTCATAAAAGTGGATGTTGAATTGGTGATGAAATTATATTTTGAAGCAATGTTCAAACTTATTTTCATGATATGGTTTATGAAAATATTCAAAATGTATGGGGAGATAGTCATTGGTGGTGATACAACGATTATGCGTTGTTAAAATTATTATAAGAATGCAATATATAATTTCGTAACTGTATTGAAAATACAACTTTTTGTGATGTCCCTATTGCTAATAACAATAGGAGTGTTGGTTTGTGTGTTTAGGGAGTGAAATGCCTTATAAAAAATAGCGTAAAAATAAGCATAAAAAGAGATATAACAGCAGCAAGTAAAAAAGTTTTTAGTGTCTTTATAAGGTGCAGCAGATAGAAAAATAGAAAGAGAAGGCTGTACGTGGAGAATATTGGATATGAGGCAGAACAATCATATTGATCATGAGTGATTTATATTTGTTATTTTCATGAAAATCCACAAGATTTGAGAAAGTTGCCGATTCTAGTTTCAAGAGGAGTCTGATTATTGTGTTGGAGATAGGCCGGCTTTTGCAAAAAGCTTTATCTAAGTTGTTTTGTCTATGTTAGAAATTCCGTGAAGTTCTCTCTTTCTGAAGAGAAATCGATCACTTTATTGTTCTACTGCATGCTTTAATGGGAGGCTGTTCCTTACGTAAGAGGCGATGTTAGTGGATGTATGTTTACGTGCTTGTTTTAAAGAAATATCTTTTAGTTGTTCTCAAGCCTATTTCATGTTAGAACTCATGAGTGGAATAGTAGGTTTATTGGGGGCACTGCCATCTTTACGTTTATAAAAGGTGGCAAGTCCTTATACTATTCTTAAATACTTCCAGTCCTCAGATTTAAGAGCTTTTATAAGAAGCATTTTAGTCCTTTCTTGTATAATTTTCATCTACGCGCTAGCCTCACTCGTGATGCGCAAGTGAACAATTTCGGTTGCTTCAATATAAACAGGTTTAGAATGAGAAAATCTTGGGATATTTAGGATTTCTATGCAACATGAATAACACTATACTACCATTATCAATATGCTGTCCATAATCAAAGTGTAACGCAGAGGCTAAAATAACACAGCAAAAATCTTTGTTTTAAGGATAAATGGCATTAAGATTGTAGCTCTCTAATAAGGGCTTTATGCGTAATCTCTTTTATCTGCTCAATATTTATCAAGATATCTTGTTTTGTTGGATAACCTTTACTGGAAAAAGCGATTTTTTGCTCATCTCCTGAGATTAAACGCCAATACCACTGATTGTGAACACCTTGAAACACCTCAAAATACATGCTTCCCACCTCATAAAATAGCCGATAATTTGCAGGAATAAATATTCAAATACTCTGACTATAGGTATTAAGGTATATCTCTATAATAAGTAGTCAATATATTCCCCTTAAATTTTTTGCTCTTAAAACAATAATTTCTATGAGGGCTATATCTTTGTAACAAGAAAACATTTCTTGTCAATAAGAAGAAAATGAGCGTTTTATACTATAAAGCTGATTTTTAAAATTTTAATTATGTTATACCACCACTCTATTGGAAAAAACTATTATTTGGTAATAGCCGTTTCGCGATTCTACTATAAAAATAAAATTTGCACAAACACCAATCCCTATAAACCTTGAAAAAGGGAAAACACCTCTTATTCCTACTGATAAAGCTTATATTTTTTGATTCTTTATGATCAGGATATTTATTGATTAGCTGTAATTTCTTTTTGAGATACGCTGCGAATGAGTAAATCAATAAATAAGCTAAGGGTATAGGAATTGGCCATTTTTGCTTTCATATCGATCAGAGAGGTTGCAGCTTTTGGGTTGAGATTATTAGATAAGCCTTGTTTTGACAGGTATTGCTGCAATTTCTCGCAAGAACTATCGATTTTTTCTTGATTTAGTTTTTCACTACGATTACCGCTGGTAAGAATTTCTTCAAGCCCTTCAATTTTTTTAATAAAATAGTTCCAATCAAAATCACCTTTAGTATATTCGGTATCAAACATCTTTCCCTGTCCGGTTAAAAGCCAATTAATATTGACACCGTATAATGTGCGGTATGTTTGTAAAACACTAAGATTAGGTTCTCTTTCGCCACGTTCATAAAAAGCGATAGAATTTTTTGTCATGCTAAAATTTTTAGCCAAAGTTTCACGCGATGGATCTCCTAAAGCAAGACGCACATAACGTAAACGTTTTCCAAATATAGTTTTCGACTCAGTTTCAGGACGTGCCACGAATTATCTCCCTCAGTAAATCATCATGGTATAGACTTATGACTAATAAAGCCACACTATGTATTAATATCTCATGATATAATGTCAATATTTATAGCTTTATTTTTCTTTATTTTTTTAATTTTAGTGGATAGAAAGTTACTTTTAACTGAATCGTTTGTATATTAACTTAAAATAGATATCCATTTTTAAAAGAAAATTGAGAGAATCACTTATTTTTCTCTTGTTTTTTCTAAAGAGCATTCCCATATAAGCACGCCATGTAAATTGGTGTTATTTTATGAACAGAGACCATTTTTGCAATGTGCACTACAGGTAAATGAAAGAAATAGATTTTTGAGGAATGATTATGGCCTTATTAGGCTATTTTAGGTGGGCTTTTTTTTTCACAGTTGTTGGCGTTCTGCTGGGGGGGGGGCTTGGTTGGCTAGAAACAGGAAGTGTGACCGGTTTTTTTAAATATTTTTTTATTTGCTGTGTTCTAGGAATTTTAGAAATTTCCTTATCTTTTGATAATTCTATTATCAATGCCCGTGTTCTTGAAAAAATGGACCCTGTATGGCGTCGTCGTTTCCTGATATGGGGAATTTTGGTGGCTGTATTTGGGATGCGGATCGTTTTTCCGTTACTTGTTGTTGCTATTGCTGTTGGGATTAATCCAATTGCAGCAGTAAAATTAGCAATATGGGAACCACATCAATATGCTGCAATCTTAACCGGTGCGCATGTGGGGATTGCTGCTTTTGGGGGGACGTTCCTCATGATGGTCGGCTTGAAATATTTTTTTGATTCTGAAAAAGAGGTGCATTGGCTTGCTTTTATAGAGAAACCTGCTCAAAAATTGGGAGCACTTGTTGGTGTTGATGTTGCAATCGTTTTGGCTTTGATATTATGCTTTTCAGCACAGATTGTCACAGAAGATAAAATGACTTTCTTACTTGCTGCTCTTTATGGACTTTTAACTTTTATAGGAATCGAAGCTGTTAGTTCACTTCTAGATGCTCCAAAAACAGCTTTGTCTACAGTTGCCAAGGGAGGTGCAGGCGCCTTTCTTTATCTCGAGATGCTAGATGCTAGTTTTTCTTTCGATGGGGTGGTTGGTGCTTTTGCTTTTTCTCACAATCTTTTCATTATTGCAATTGGTCTTGGTATAGGGGCATTCTATGTTCGCTCTATGACGATTATGTTAGTTGAATCAGGGATATTGTTACATTATCGTTATTTAGAGCATGGTGCTTTTTATGCTATTTTGGTGCTGGCAGTTATTATGTATCTACAAACGTTTATATCGGTTCCTGAAGTATTAACGGGTCTTGTGGGAGTTTGTATTATTGGAATGGCGTTGTATTCTTCTCTTCGTTTTAAGCGCCATCATCTTAATAAGCATATTGTGTCTAAATAAATTGAAAGCTTTCTCTATATTGCAATGGCAAAAGAAGGTGTTTTAAGAGGCCATTAAGAGCTCTATACCGGATTCGTTCATAAGTTTAAGCATTGTGTTGAGAGAACCATTTACGTCAATACCAGCGCAGGCATTCAATGAAACGCTGACTTTAAAGCCATATTGTCTGGCGTGAAGAGCAGAAAACCCTACACAAAAATCCGTTGCCAAACCACACATAGCAAGCTTTGTGAAGCCGTGTTCTTTGAGATAAACTTGTAAGCCTGTTGGTGTTTTTTGATCATTTTCAAGAAAGGCGGAATAGCTATCAATTTTTGGGTTATAGCCTTTTCGAAGGATAAGCTGTGCCTTCTCAACTTTAAGAGATGTATGAAAGTCTGCTCCTTTTGTTCCTTGTACACAATGATCGGGCCAAAGTATTTGAGGACCATAGTCAAGATCAACGCTATCATAGGGCTTTTTATCAGGATAGGAAGATGCAAAACTACAATGGTGTTGAGGATGCCAATCTTGGGTTAAAATGACGTGATCAAAATGGTCGATGAGATTATTAACAGCTGGTAAA
This sequence comes from Bartonella pachyuromydis, assembly GCF_039543065.1. Classification (NCBI taxonomy): domain Bacteria; kingdom Pseudomonadati; phylum Pseudomonadota; class Alphaproteobacteria; order Hyphomicrobiales; family Bartonellaceae; genus Bartonella; species Bartonella pachyuromydis. The sequence continues at coordinate 82,835 of NZ_BAABJA010000004.1, forward strand.
ATGATATCGCCTTGGGGTACTGCGAGTGCTCCACCTAGTAGAAAGTCATTTTGAACATCAATGACAATTAAGGCCTTTTTTTCCATGGAAATATTCCTATAGTAAATTTTCTTTATGCGGTACTTTTAAAAGATTATATTTTGTTTTGAAGTTTTGAGATAATTTGGTGGATATTGGTGTTATTTTTATAATTATCAAGCCAAAAAAGGGGCGTAGATAAGTTTTTACAGTTAGTTCTATAGTTTTTTACGAACTCTAACCATTTTCCAATGGAGAGTGCACTATAGTTACTCATCGCTACATGTTGGTGTAAAGCTTTCATGATCATCAGGCTTGGAACGTCAGATCCCATAAGGCGGCGGTCGTTTTGTAAACACAGCTTAAGTTTTATCAAGGAAAAAGGTGAAGTTAATCGTTTTCCATAACACAAAATTAATGAAAAAAGAGAGGGGTTTTGTACTGCATAGTGTAAAGCCCATAAGACAAAAAAAGAGGGGGCATAAAGGATTGGTTTTTTGGGCGTTAGCATATTACATTGATAAGTCGGCTTAATGCGATAAAAACACAATGTTGTTCTTGGTATGGAAAAAAGAGGTGATGTTTGATAGCAGGTTTCAGGTACAGCTAAAAACAACTGTTCTCTATTTTTTGAGGGGGTGTTTTTTTGCATGCAAAACCGTAGTGGGGCTTGTGAGATTAGAAAAAATGTATCAATATAGAGTGAGAAGCTTTTGATACAAGGAAAGCGCTCTTTACCGCGTAGTTGAAAAAAGTGAAAGCACTTTTTTCAAAGTCTTAATTTTAAATACCGCAAAATACCAAAGAGAGATTTATGGCACGTCAATTTATCTATCATATGGCTGGGCTTAATAAGGCTTATGGCAATAAGAAAATTTTAGAAAATATTCATTTGTCTTTTTATCCAGATGCAAAGATTGGTATTTTGGGACCCAATGGTGCAGGTAAATCAACAATTTTACGTATTATGGCTGGGCTTGATAAGGAATATACAGGAGACGCATGGCTTGCTGAAGGGGCACGCTGTGGCTATTTGCCGCAAGAGCCTATTCTTGATACAAGCAAAGATGTGCGTGGTAATGTGATGGAGGGGGTTGCAGATAAGCAGGCAATTGTCGATCGTTATAATGCGTTAATGATGAATTATAGCGAAGAAACAGCTGATGAGGGTGCTAGGCTGCAAGATGTTATTGATAGTCAAAATCTTTGGGATTTGGAAAGCCAAGTGGAAATGGCTATGGCTGCTCTTGGTTGTCCACCTGCCAATGAGAGTGTGGTAAAGTTGTCAGGAGGTGAGAAACGGCGTGTTGCCCTGTGTAAATTATTGTTGTCAAAACCTGATTTATTGCTTTTGGATGAGCCAACAAATCACTTGGATGCCGAAACAACTGCTTGGCTTGAAAGGCATTTACGCGAATATCCAGGAGCGGTGCTTTTGGTGACCCATGATCGTTATTTTCTAGACAATGTAACGGGTTGGATTTTAGAATTGGATCGCGGTAAAGGTATTCCTTATGAGGGGAATTATTCTGCTTATTTGGCTGCAAAAGCAAAACGTTTGGCTCAGGAAGGGCGTGAAGAGGCTGCACGCCAGCGTGCATTGTCACGTGAGCAGGAGTGGATAGCTTCTAGCCCAAAAGGGCGCCAAGCAAAATCAAAGGCTCGGATTAAAGCCTATGATGAATTAGTTCAGGCAGCACGAGAACGTCGTCCTGGAGAGGCACAAATTATTATTCCTATTGGAGAAAGATTGGGGCAGGTTGTCATTGAAGTTGATAATCTTTCTAAAGCATACGGTGAGCGTGTATTAATTGATGATCTCTCTTTTAAGCTTCCTGCTGGGGGCATTGTTGGAGTTATTGGTGCCAACGGTATGGGAAAATCTACTTTGTTTAGAATGTTAACGGGACAGGAAAAGCCAGATTCAGGCCAAATACGTGTTGGGGAAACAGTGCACATAAGTTATGTTGATCAGAGTCGTGATGCATTGGCAGGCGATAAAACTGTTTGGGAAGAAATTTCTGGGGGAAATGACATTATTAAGTTGGGCAAATATGAGATGAATAGTCGCGCTTATTGTGGTGCGTTTAATTTCAAGGGAGCAGATCAACAGCAAAAGGTAGCAAATTTGTCAGGAGGGCAGCGTAATCGCGTCCATTTGGCTAAACTTTTAAAAGAGGGAGGAAACGTTCTTCTTCTTGATGAACCAACAAATGATCTTGATACTGAAACATTAGCTGCATTGGAAGATGCATTGGAAAACTTTGCTGGTTGTGCAGTTATCATATCGCATGATCGTATGTTTCTTGATCGATTAGCAACGCATATTTTGGCTTTTGAAGGTGAGGGGCATGTGGAATGGTTTGAAGGTAATTTTGCCGAATATGAGGCTGATAAGATTCGTCGTTTTGGTGCAGAGTCGCTCAATCTTAAGCGTGTTAATTATAAGCCGCTTACACGCTAAAACTTCTTATCTTGTTTAAGCTTATGGTGGTAGTGGCTCGTATTGTCTTTGTTTTCAAAACAAGCGCGTATCCCATAGTGTAGAATTATTGTTCATTTCATCTGAGATAAAAAGAAAAACTAGAAATTTGGTTATTTTCTTTCACAGTATAGTTTATTAGGTTTGAGATGCTGATAACATATAGGAATATAATACTTATCATATTATAATGGTGAGTTATAAGTTTTCATATGGAGTTTTGTAATTGCAATATTAGTTACTTAACTGTCTTAGGAAAATGGTGGTGAGGAACACTGTTCAGTTTTTAATAAGGGGGCGTTTTCATGTTATCAGAAAACAATCCGCACAGCCTTATGCAACCTTATGCCCACTACTTGATTTCCTATTCATCAGAATAAATGTTTATCTGAGTTAGGGAATATTGATGAAAAAGAGAGTAAGTTTAGATGCAATGATTAGGCTGCTGAAAACGATGGCAGATGTAAACCATTTGCGTATTTTGGCGCTGTTGTGTCATGAAGATTTAACGATCTCTGATCTTACTTTTATTTTGGGGCAGTCACAATCGCGTATTTTACAGCATCTCCGTTTATTACGCGAGGCGTTGTTTATTAGATCTTGTCAGAAGAGAGGAGAGAATTATTTTACGTTTTGTCATAATTGTTTGGGCAAAGACATCGTGATGGCTGTTATTACAGCTTTGCCAAAGCATGATATGATGTTAGCCCGTGATTTAGAACGTTTAATGGAGGTAAAAAAACAGCGCTCAAAAGTGGCGCAGGAGCGTTTTTTACGTCAGAAAGCAGAGTGGGAGGCTTTACGATTATCCTATATTGCCGATCAGGTTGTGGAAAATGCTTTACTTGAAATTATTGGCGATAAACCCTTTGAAGCTATGCTAACTATTGGTGTAGAGATAGGTTCTGTCTTAAAATTGTTTTCAGATCTTTATAGGCATGGCGTTGAAGTTATACTTGAGAGCAATATTTTGCATCTCTCAATTGGGGATGAAACTTTTGACTTGGTTCTTCTTCATTGGGCTTTTCATTTTCTTGACAACCCGAAAATTGCCCTTCATGAGGCCGCGCGTGTTTTGCGTCCTCATGGGCGTTTGCTGATTATAGATTTTGTTGAGCAAAAAGTTGCTTCTTCACATGTTTGTCATACCCATATATCCTGTGGATTTTCAGATGCACAAATAGAACAATGGATTGAAAATACAGGGCTTATTCTAGAACAAACGGTTTGTCTTGCTTCTATGAAAAATAATAATAAGGAGCTTATCCCCATAATTTGGCTTGCACGTGATCCGCGTCTACTCGTAGATGATATAAAAGATAAAAAAATAGATTTTGCATAAATCGTTTTTATTTAACCTGCTATATTCCGTGCTTTTTAATTAAAGACTGTAAAGGTGGAATTTTTGTAAGTTTTTGAAGAGTTATCACTTTTATCCGCACATCTTGTTTTTTGCATGAGATTTACAGGTGCTTTAAGAGGTGAGCGTGGAGAGGAATAACTCAAGATATTCTTATAGAAATGAGGCTTTAGGGGAATCATTTAATATTTGATACAGTACTTTATTAATTAATATATTGAATTTATTAGTGATTGTTCATTATTTTGCAAGTTGAATGGAAACTGCAAATATAGGGGTATTTTCTTATTTTAAACCTTTTGAAGCACAATTAAAAGAATGTTTATTAAAGCTCTCATAAGAGAGGGCAATATATGAATAAAACTTTAGAGAGAGACGTAAAATATACTTCTTGAAGCGTTATTGCGATGCACGAGCAAATATTATGATCGTCGGTAAAGGTCATAATGTTGCTGTCTTATAGTTTCATTAAGTATAAAGTTTCTGATTACGATAGATTAGTATTGCATCTTTTATGAACAGAGCGAAGAGATAGGTTTGAAGACAAATATCCCTTTGAGAAAATATGTGAGTGAGCTGTATAATCAGCTATAGTTCTTTATGAAAGGTATGATTTCATAAAAAACGTAAGTAGCAAAAAAGTTATTGGCTCATCCTCTTCATAAAGAACAGAATAGAGTCATTCTTAGCTATAGAATGGCTCCTTTATTATTTCGTAAGAGAGTTAGTGCTGTAGTCGATAGAAAGAAAATATTTCTATGAATTATAGTCCTTTATGACAATATGTTCGAATTTTCTTCCAGTTGTAAATAATTTATCACCATCCTAGATAGTGATAGTGAATGATTCGCTATAAATGACGTTTCAGTTTGTCATTCTTTATATTACCTTAAAAGGGCAGGCTTATATTTTGATTGTTGTGATAAAGGCTATTGAGCAAGTGTTTACGGTTTTTATAGTTTTTTTCTGAGCCATAGGTAAAGTTCAAAAAAAACGCTCATGCTTTTAAATTTTTTTATAGTCACGAAAATTTCTAAAAAAATATTGAAAATTATGATGGTCTTAGATCTTTATTGATTCTTATTGAAATAAAATTGCCTCAAATTGGATCATTTTGAATGTTTTTTGCCTAAATTTTTCCACTTTTAAACGATTTATAATTTTTTTTATGTTTTTTTGCATGCAAGGTGATAAGAATTTCTTGTTGTTTAAAACATTTTATTCCATAGCAAAGATATTGCATCAGTTACTTAGTGGTTGATGCGAGAAGACGATCGGGGAACCTCCTCCCCCCCCCCCCGCGTGGATCCCCTAGATTGTCTTGCCTGACTGAGGAAATCCTCAGTCAGGCTTTTTAAAGGAGTGGCGTTGTTGATGAAGTTTAGGGGGGAGGTGGATAATGTGTGGTGGTATGTAGTGCCTGAGGGGAATATAAGTTTTTTGAGGGAGGGGCTTATAATCGTGTTTTTAAGGGTGAGAGAGTTTCATTTTTTATTGGTAGTTCAGTGGGTATTAGGCAGAGGATTTTATTTTGTCTATTATGATCTTTAAGTCAGAGGTAATGAGATCTTTCGGGCGCCGTATTGTTTTTGTTTTGTTTGTGTTTTCCGTTTTCTTTGCCAGTATTTTTTCTTCTCGAAGTGTTTCGGTTTATCAATTTTTATCTGATCGCTCTTTTTCTTCTCCTCAAGTTAATATTACAGAGGAGGTGCTTTTAGAGAGGTTGACGGTTTCTTTTCCCGATATCATCATGCAACTCTCCAAACTGTCTCCTGAGCAACGGAAAAAGATAATTGAAAAAATACGCCACGATATAATCGCTTTTGCTTCTGCAAGTGGTCAGAGTGATGAGCAAGCCAAGAAATTAGGGGGAGTTGTTGCTGTGGTTTTATCGAAAGCTATTTTTCATCCTTCTATTGCGGATGTTTATTTTTAGTCATTTCTTTTAAAAATTTTGTGTTTACAGCCGATTTTACAAAGTGTTTTGTCGCTGTTTGTGGAATTGCAACAAAATACAGAAAGGTTGTACTGCTTATTTTTTCTCTCATAGACAGATCATATAAAGTATTTGAAGTTTTTTCTTACGCAGATTTTAGAATGTTTATTTGTTGTATGATTTCTAAAAGATGGAATGAGTATGTAGAGATAAATGGATGATAATATTGCGTAAACTATTAAAATGGGAATGAGGATATAAATTTTTATTCAAGTCGTACGGTGGTATTTAAGCCGTTCCTTTATAGAATAAAAAAATCGACAGAAATGATTACTGAGCTTTATTATGCGCTTAGAAGCGAGAAGTGTTTATATATGTTCAAATTTCTCCATTGAAAATGATCAATTTTGATAACTGGTTTTTCTAGCGTAATTTTTCTGCTGTGGATGTTTAGAAGCGTTTGAGGAAAGAAGGGAAATGTTTTCTTCTTCATTAAATATTCTGCAATATCAAGAGTGCTTGGTGAAAGACTTTTGCTCCATGTTACTTTTGATGATTATCAATTAATCGCAGTGAAAGCTTTTAGGAAAACTGTATAAAAGTTATCGGTGGTATTTTAAATAATTTTTTATTGCATATAAATAATGTTATAGGTGTATGAGTAATTGATAAAATATATTATCTTTTGAAGATAGCATTATAATTTCTTTGTGTTTTTAAATTTTATGAAATGAAGAAATATATATTTTGTTTATCAAGAAATTTTCTTTTTTATAAAAATGTATCTTGAAATTGTCTTAATATTTTCATTTTAAAGCCGCTCTTTAGCTTTTTTTTTCTGTAAAATACCTCCGCAAAAGTCATTACGGCTAGGATTTAAGAATGTCTTAATGAAGAGAAAGAAAATGCAATTTTTGAAAGTCTTTTTAAGTGCAGCATTTGCTGTATTTTTTGTATTTAATATCAGTTTTGCCCATACTGTCTTCAATGTTGCAGCATCAAGTGAAAATTCAGTGAATATTGTTGCTAAGATTCCTGTGCGTCCTTATGAATCCCTTATTCAGAAATTTGCCAATAAGTATAATGTTCCCGTTAATTTGGCACATGCTGTTGTAAGAGTTGAAAGTAATTATAAGGCACGTACAAAGGGGGCTGCCGGTGAAATAGGTTTAATGCAAATTAAACCTTCCACGGCACGAGGATTGGGTTTTAATGGTTCTGTGCAAGATCTTTACGATCCTGCGACCAATCTTGAATATGGTATACGTTATTTGGCACGGGCATATAAACTCAGTGGTGGAAGTACCTGTGGTACGATTCTTAAATATAATGCAGGTCATGGGGCAAAAAAAATGAATGCTATTTCAGCAAAATATTGCTCAAAAGTAAAAACTTATTTGGCTTCATTAAAATAAAAATAATTTTGAAAGTAATGCATTTGCTTTAAAATCTCTTAAAGGTACTATTTTCACTTGATGAAAAATGTTTTATAAGTAACGCGTCAGTCGGCTGGGCAACCGCGCTTGTCTGATGCTTAAAGACGACAGGTGAGGAAAGTCCGGGCTCCATGGAAAGACGGTGCCGGGTAACGCCCGGCGGGGGCGACCCTAGGGAAAGTGCCACAGAAAGTAAACCGCCTATTTTTATAGGTAAGGGTGAAAGGGTGGGGTAAGAGCCCACCGCGCATTCAGTAATGAATGTGGCAAGGTAAACCCCACCGGGAGCAAGACCAAATAGAAATGACGCGCAAGGCTTAACTTGCAGCTGGTTTCCAGGCGAGTCATTCGGGTAGGTTGCACGAGGCGGATGGTAACATCCGTCCCAGATGAATGGTTGCCATATAGAGTGTAAGCTTTATTATACAGAACCCGGCTTATAGGCCGACTGATCTTTTTTGACTGAATGTGTTTTATTTCATTGATTATTATGCAAAATTAACGTTGTGTAGAATCCTGTTCTATACAATGCACGCTTTTAGAGTGTACACTTTTAAAAAAGAGCTTTTTAAAAAATTATAACATTTCCTTAAGTATAAGGTGTTAAGTTATAGGTCTGATTAACTTTGGCTTTATTTTCTTTCATTGTGAAGATGAAGTTTTAGTTATTCTGACATCAGTTTCCATGAGAGAGGCTGTTGATTATAAAAAGCATAAATCAAGATGGATTATTTTGACAAAAAAAGGTCACAAAGCTGAACGCCATATTCCAGTGTTGTTACAGCCAGTTTTAGCTGGGCTTGCACCATTGGTTGGGGCAAGAGTGATTGATGGCACCTTTGGTGCTGGTGGTTATACGCGTGCTTTGTTAAATGCGGGAGCACAAGTTATTGCGCTTGATCGTGACCCTTATGCTATTGCTGCGGGGCAATCACTTGTTAATGAATTTTTTCCACGACTTCGTTTGGTGCAGATGGAGTTTTCAAAGTTGGAGTGCGTCGTTGAAGAGAAGGTGGATGCTGTTATTTTGGATATTGGTGTTTCTTCAATGCAGCTTGATGAAGCGGAGAGAGGTTTTTCTTTTCAAAAAGATGGTCCATTAGACATGCGAATGGCTCAGACAGGTTTTACTGCTAGTGATGTTGTAAATCGTTTAAAAGCTAGTGAGTTAGCACGCATTTTTAAAATATTAGGAGAAGAACGCTATGCAGGACGAATTGCACGAATGATTGAAAAGCGTCGCTGCATTCAGCCTTTTTTGCGTACTGGTGATCTTGCGCATGCCATTGAAGCGTTGGTAGGACATAAAAGTGCAGAGCGCATTCATCCTGCAACACGTGTATTTCAGGCTCTTCGCATTTATGTGAATGATGAAATTAGTGAACTTGCGCGTGGCTTATTTGCTGCTGAACGCGTTTTGAAACCAAGAGGTCGTTTGGGCGTTGTGAGTTTTCATTCTCTTGAAGATCGTATGGTTAAAAGATTTTTTTCTGCTCGTTCAGGAGAGGGGGGAAGATCACGCTATCTTCCTGAAATAGAGACGGTTCCAGCAACATTTTTTCCTTTGTTTAAAGGTGTAATCACAGCAAGTGAAGAGGAACTCCAGAAAAATCCTCGTTCACGTTCTGCAAAGTTGCGTATTGGTGTACGCACACAGGCGGAGAGTCTTGCCGCAGATATGAAGTTATTTGGTTTAGCTGAAATCGTCAGTTTTGAGGGTGGCAAGAAATGACAGTTTTTCGCACATTTGATATGATTTTAGTGATGATTATGATTTGTATGGCAGGTCTTACTTATAAGGTAAAATATGATGTCCAAAGGCGAATGAGCGAAATCCGTCATCTTGAACATGAAATTGCTGCGGCAAAAAATACGGTAAGTTTATTGCATGCTGAGTGGGCTGTGATGATAGAGCCTTCGCGTATGCAAAAACTTGCAAAACGTTATCAAAAAGAGCTTGGTTTAGAGGTCATACAGCCTCGCCAAGTCGTAGAGTTTAAAGATATTCCGGTACGTGTAGATGATCCAATTGATGAAGTGATTAAACAAAATATCTTGGAGGAAAGGCGAGATATTTTGGCGAATAATCGTGCTTCTCAGGTAAATAACATTGTACAAAAAGGCGTGCGGTGATGAAATTCTTTTTTCCATTTTTGCAAAAGAAAAAGCGTTTAAATAACCAGTTCCATATTGATAATTTTCCCGTTCATCGCTCGTATTCTGGTCGTTCACGGTTGCTTTTTTCAGTGTTCTGTTTTCTGGCTTTATATGGTATTATGGGGGCTTGTCTTATTTCTTATGGGCTTGAAGGTGGGAAGATTGAAGAAGCAAAAGGGCCAACGGCTGTTCAGCCCACTGCTCGCCCTAATATTGTGGATCGTAATAACCGTTTATTGGCAACAGATATTAAGACTTATTCACTCTTTGCTGAACCGCGACGTATTATTGATGTGGACGAAACCATAGAATTGCTCTCAACAGTTTTGCCCAATCTTAATTGGCAGGAGACTTATAAACGTCTTAAAAAAAAGTCTAGTTTTTCTTGGATACAGCGTGGATTAACACCAATGCAAAAGACAAGGATTATGGCTCTTGGTATTCCAGGGATTGGTTTTCGCACTGAAATTCGTCGTTTTTATCCAAGTGGATCTGTGGTTTCACATATTCTTGGCATGGTGAATGTTGATAATCAGGGCATAGCTGGTATGGAAAAATATATTGATGATGCTGGCTTGAGTGCTTTGCGTGCTGCTGGTCTTGCAACGGAAGAATCATTAAATCCAGTTCAGCTTTCAATTGATGTGCGACTTCAGGAAATTGTGCATGATGAACTTGTTAAGGCCATAAAGCGTTATAAAGCGATTGCTGCAGGAGCTGTCATTTTAAATATCCACACAGGGGAAATTTTGGCTTTGGCATCATTACCAGATTTTGATCCTGGAAATCCTGCTGATGCTTTGAAAAGTGATCGCTTTAATCGAATGACTGCTGGGACTTTTGAAATGGGATCTATCATTAAAAGTTTTACAACCGCAATGGCACTTGATTCAGGCCTTTTCCATTTGAATAGTGTTATTGATGCTTCAAAGCCTCTTCAAGCAAGTAAAAATTATTTTATTCGTGATTTTCATGGAAAAAATCGCCCCTTAACAGTTTGGGAAGTTTTTATTTATTCCTCTAATATTGGTTCTGCTAAGGAAGCTTTGGCGGTAGGAATTGACAAACATCGTGATTTTTTAAAACGACTTGGTTTACTTGATCGATTGACAATAGAATTGCCAGAGGTTGCTCATCCTGTCGTGCCTCATCATTGGAAGGATATTCACTCTATGACGATTTCTTTTGGACATGGTATGGCAACAACACCTTTGCAAACAGCAGTAGGTGCTGCTGCTCTTATGAATGATGGTTGGTGGGTTGACCCTACTTTTTTAAAGCGTACAAAAGAACAAGCTTTGCAACATGCGAAAAAAGTTTTACAGGCCAAAACAAGTCAAAATATGCGTTATCTTTATAAATTAAATAGCGGTATTGGTTCTGGACGTAATGCTAAAGTAGAAGGTTATCGTGTTGGTGGTAAAACAGGAACAGCTGAAAAGGTTGAAAATGGAAAATATTCTAAAACAAAGAATTTTAATAGTTTTCTTGCAGCTTTTCCTATTGAGAATCCTTCTTATGTTGTTTTAACAATTATCGATGAACCTCAACCAGAAGATGGACAGCGTTCAGCAACAGCAGCAATGAATGCAGGGCCGATGCTTGCTAATATTATTCGCCGTTCTGCGAGTTTTTTGGGAATAAAGCCAGATTTTGAAAAAGAATACGAGCCTCTTTTGAGTGCAAAGAATAGTTCGAAATTCGTTAAACAACGATAAAATTAATATAAAGGTACGTTATCATGTTGTTTGGAACAGTTTTTGTAGAATGTCTTGAAGATGAAAAGCTTTCTTCAATGGAAATAACAGGAATAACTGCAGATTCTCGACAAGTTTTGCCGGGCTATGTTTTTGTAGCTATTCAAGGAAATCAAGCTGATGGAAAACACTATATTCATGATGCACTAGAGCGTGGTGCACGAGCAATTGTTACAGATTGTCATGATGTTTTTGAGGATTTATCTGTTCCCTTTTTACGTGTTGGGAATGCTCGTCATAGTTTAGCAATGGCAGCTGCGCGTTTTTATGGTTCTCAACCTGAGACGGTTGTTGCTGTGACTGGGACGAGCGGTAAGACATCCGTTGTCTCTTTTGTTCGGCAAATTTGGACTCATGTTGGATTATGTGCCGCCAGTATAGGAACGGTGGGTGTTGTTTCTCCTCATCGGAATGATTATGGTTTCCTCACAACACCTGATCCAGTCATTTTACAGCGTCTTCTTTCTGAAATTGCCCATGAGGGTGTGACGCATGCTGCCCTTGAAGCATCTTCGCATGGAATTGATCAAAGTCGGCTTGATGGGGTCCATTTTGCTGCTGGCGCCTTTACTAATTTAGGACGTGATCATATGGATTATCACACATGCGTAGAGGACTATTTACGTGCTAAAATGAGGCTGTTTGATACGCTTTTACCCGAAGATGCTCCTGCTCTGATTTTTGCCGATGATATTTATTCGCAAAAGGTGATTGAAACTGTTATGAAGGCACGCCGTCGTGTTTTAACAGTTGGGCGTAAAGGGCAGTTTATTACTATTAATCGTGTTGAGCATCAACGTTCAAAACAGTGTGTTGAATGTCGTGTGGAAAACGATATCTATACATTTGATTTACCTTTAGCGGGAGATTTTCAAGTGGCCAATGCGCTTATGGCGGCGGGACTTGCAATTGCAACAGGTGTTGCTCCCGATAAGGTGTTTCGTTCTTTGGAAAGTTTGCAGGGTGCACCTGGACGGTTAGAGTTGGTTGGAAAGACAGAAAATAATGCCCCTGTTTATATAGATTATGCACATAAACCGGAAGCTTTAGAACAGGTATTGCTTTCTGTTCGTCCCTTTACACAAGGACGTTTGATTCTTGTTTTTGGTTGCGGTGGTGATCGTGATCAAGGAAAAAGACCGTTGATGGGAAAAATTGCAGAGAATAAAGCTGATATTGTTATTGTAACGGATGATAATCCTCGCACGGAAATAGCAGAAAAAATTCGCCAAGATATTTTACAAGCAGTTCCAAAAGCCATTGAAATAGCAGATCGTGGTGAAGCTATTACTTATGCAGTTGGGCTTTTGAAAGCAGGGGATACATTAATCATTGCTGGAAAAGGTCATGAGAATGGTCAAATTATAGGGAAAAAGACATATCCTTTTTCGGATAGATTGAAAGTAATTGATGCTTTGCAGGAACGAATCAAATGACAATTTTATGGGATAAACAATCACTTGTTGCCGCCATTGGTGGCTATGTAGTAGGATGTTTGCCAGAAACTTTTTCTGGAGTTTCTATCGATAGTCGTACTTTAGAAGAAGGCGATATTTTTTTCTGTATTAAGGGACATCATCTTGATGGACATGATTTTGCTCTGCAGGCTTATGAACGAGGTGCTGGCGTTCTTATTGTTGCGGAAAATCGTTTGGTAGATATGAAAAAAATATCTGCTCCGCTTATTGTTGTTGCTGATGTTTTACAAGCCTTAGAAAAACTTGGGAAAGCTGCGCGCGAGCGCTCAAAGGCTAAAATTATTGCGGTAACAGGATCTGTGGGAAAAACAACAACAAAGGAAGCCCTCAAACAAGTTTTGACAACTGTTGGGAAAGTTCATGCTAATCCTGCTTCTTTGAATAATCACTGGGGCGTCCCGCTTACTTTGGCGCGCATGCCTGAAGAGAGTGATTATGGTATCTTTGAAATTGGTATGAATCATAAGGGTGAAATCCGTCCTTTGGTTCAGTTGGTCCGTCCACATGTTGTTCTCATTACGCATATTTCTGCGGCGCATATGGGGTTCTTCAAAAATCTTGAGGAAATTTCCGATGCAAAAGCTGAAATTTTTGAAGGATTGGATAAGGAGGGGATTGCTATTTTAAATGCAGATAGTGATTTCTTTTCTTATTTAGTGCAAAAAGCAAAGCAATGTAGTGTGAAAAAAATCTTAAGCTTTGGTGAGACACAAAATGCAGATTATCAGGCTCGAGAGGTACGTCTTCTAACAGATAGTTCCTCTGTAACTATCGGTATTCTTGAGCAAGAGAGAGAAGTTCAAATCGGAGCTCCTGGGCGGCATATTGTACAAAATAGTTTGGCTGTTATTGCTGTTTGTGATGCCCTTGGTGTTGATTTGGAAGCTATTTTGCTTTCTTTAAGCAGTTTTTCTCTTCAAAAGGGGCGTGGTGTTCGTTATCGATTAGCTTTGCCAAGTGGGGGCGAATTTTCTTTAATTGATGAGAGTTATAATGCAAATCCTGCGTCTATGCGTGCGGCTCTTGATTTGCTTGCTACAGGGCCGCTAGGGGATTGTGGTCGGCGCATTGCTATTTTGGGTGATATGCTCGAGTTGGGTGCTTATAGTGAAAGACTTCATCGTGATTTGGTAAAGCCAGTATATCTTTCTGGTGCTAATCCCATTTTTTTATTTGGTGAGGAAATGAAGTCTTTAGCCTCTGATCTGTCTGCATCTGTGAAGGTTTATTATGCTGAAAATGTTGAAAAAATTGTACCGCTTATTTTTGCCGAAATTTCTAATGGAGATCTGCTTATGATTAAGTCATCCAATAGTCTTTATTCATCAGATATTGTGAGGGCACTGCTTGATCGCTATAAGACGGTTTCTCTCTCAAATTAGATAGGTTTTTTGTATCATGATGCTGTTTTTATCTTTGCTTAGTGATTGGCTTCCAGGAGTCAATGTTTTTCGTTATATTACTTTTCGCACTATAGCAGCTATGCTTACATCAGGGCTTATTGTATTTTTGTTTGGCCCGAGTATTATTGCCTCTCTTAAATTACGGCAGGGGAAAGGGCAGCCCATTCGCGCTGATGGACCTCAGACGCATTTTAAAAAGGCGGGAACACCTACTATGGGTGGGTTGATGATTTTAACGGGCATTGTGGTATCAGCGCTTTTGTGGTGTAATTTATCAAATATTTATTTTTGGGTGTCGCTGTTTGTTATGCTTTCTTTTGGGGCCATTGGTTTTTATGATGATTATCTTAAAGTTACAAAACAAACACATAAAGGATTTTCTGGTAAGGCAAGGTTGAGTTTAGAGTTTCTTGTTGCGGCACTGGCTGCTTTTATACTCTTACAAGTTGGCTCTCCGGGATTAGCTTTGCCCTTTGTAAAAGAGTATTTCATCAACTTGAGTTGGTTTTTTATTCCTTTTTCTGCTATTGTCGTTGTTGCAACGGGTAATGCGGTTAATTTAACAGATGGTCTTGATGGGCTTGCTATCGTTCCTGTCATGGTTGCTGCTTTATCTTTTGCTTTGATTGCTTATCTCTCTGGTAATATTAATTTTGCTGATTATTTACAAATTCGTTATGTTGCAGGAACAGGTGAATTAGCTGTTTTATTGGGTGCTGTTGTTGGTGCGGGGCTTGGCTTTTTATGGTTTAATGCACCTCCTGCGGCTATTTTTATGGGGGATACTGGTTCGTTGGCTCTTGGCGGACTATTAGGCAGTGTTTCTGTAGCAACCAAGCATGAAATTGTTTTGGCGCTTATTGGTGGACTTTTTGTTTTAGAAGGTTTTTCTGTTGTTATTCAGGTTGGTTATTTCAAATTAACCAAAAAGCGCGTGTTTCTTATGGCCCCTATACACCATCATTTTGAGAAAAAGGGATGGACGGAAAGCCAAGTGGTAATACGTTTTTGGATTATTTCGATTGTTCTTGCTTTGATTGGTCTTTCAACACTTAAATTGCGGTAAAGTTTTGATTTCTGTTACATGTTATAAAGGAAGAAAAGTTGCTCTGTTTGGATTAGGGCGATCCGGACTGGCTGCCGCACAAGCCTTGATACGTGGTGGTGCAAAAGTGATTGCTTGGGATGATAATCCTTCTAGCATACAAGAAGCCTTTCAGCAAAATATTCCAACGAGAGATCTTCATCATGAAGATTGGTCGGAGTTTGTTGCATTGATTTTAGCCCCTGGCATTCCTTTAACTTATCCTAAGCCTCATTGGGTTGTTGAAAAAGCACGTCAAGCGAATATAGAAATTATTGGTGATATTGAATTATTTGTGCGTGCGCGTCATCATTTTTTACAGCATCATGGTTTTTGTGATGAAGATGTTCCATTGATTGCTATTACCGGCACAAATGGGAAGTCGACAACCACAGCTTTGCTTGCGCATTTGTTAGAACAAATGGGTTATGATGTGCAGATGGGTGGAAATATTGGAACAGCAATATTGATGCTCAAGCCATTTGTTAAAAAACGTATTTATGTGATTGAATGTTCATCGTTTCAGATTGATCTTTCTCCCTCTCTTCAGCCGACCATTGGGCTTTTATTGAATGTAACACCTGATCATATTGATCGCCATGGTAGTTTTGCGCATTATGTGCAAGCCAAAAGACATCTGGTTTCTAGAGCATCTCATGCTTTTATTTCAGTGGATGATGAACCCTGTCAGGCTTTGTATCAACAATTGCTTGATGAAGGTCATCATGTTGAAGCAGTTTCCAAGGAACATTGGCTAGAAAATGGTTTTTATGCGGATGGAACGAAGCTCTTTTCTGTTTGTCAAGGAAAACGCCAGATATTGGCAGATCTCGCATCTATGACTGTATTGCGCGGTTGTCATAATGCGCAAAATGCTCTTATGGCACTAGCAGCATTGCAGACTTTAAAAATAACTGATTCACATATGAATAAACATTTAGCAAGTTATCAAGGGTTACCTCATCGTATGCAGCAGGTGCGTCAAATGGGGGCAGTTCTCTTTATTAATGATAGTAAGGCAACTAATGCTGATGCATCTGCTCCCGCACTTTCTGCTTTTCAGGATATTTTTTGGATTGTTGGAGGGCAGGCAAAAGAAGGTGGAATTGATTTTCTTAGAGGTTTTTTTCATAAAATTCGTAAAGCCTATTTAATTGGCAGTGCAGCTGAAGAGTTTGTTGATGTTATTGGATGTTCTTTTCCTTTTTCAATGAGCTTAACTTTAGAAAATGCAGTGCGTGAAGCTGCTGCTGATGCCATGCGGTGTAAGGCGAAAGAGGTTGTTGTTCTTTTTTCACCGGCTTGCGCAAGCTATGATCAATTTAAAAATTATGAAGAACGCGGAGAAGCATTTGTTTCTTTTGTTATGCAGTTAAAAGAAGCATGAATTTTTAAAAAGCTTTTTTACGTTAATACTCCGGAATCTTTTTTCGTGTAATTCAGTTTTTGAAGTGTGTGCTCAAGGAGTGAGGGAACCATATCATTTTGAAGAGAATTGTGAAAAAGATAAGGTGGGTATGATGGTTACGCGTGCAGATAGAGATCCAATTGCGAATTGGTGGTGGACGATTGATCGCTCTATCTTTGCTGCTTGTTTGATTCTCATGGGGATTGGCATTATGCTTTCTTTTGCAGCAAGTCCCACCATCGCAAAAAAAATTGGTATAGCTGATAATTTTTATTTTGTTCGTTGGCATATCATTTTTAGTATTCCAGCGTTTTTTACGATGGTTACGGTTTCTTTTTTTTCACTTCGTAATATTCGCCGTTTATGTGCTGTTTTGCTCATTGTAACGCTTGTTCTTATGATTGCAACCTTATTCTTTGGTCCAGAATTAAAAGGAGCACGACGCTGGATTCCTCTGTTTGGATTCTCTATACAGGCTTCAGAGTTTATGAAGCCCGCTTTTGTGGTGATGTCTTCTTGGCTTTTTTCAGAACAGATACGGCGTAGAGGTATTCTTGGCTATACGCTTGCCACAGTACTTTATGCTTTTTGTTGTGTGCTTCTCGTTCTCCAGCCTGATATTGGTCAAACACTTTTAATCAGTATAACATGGGGTGGTTTGTTTTTTGTTGCTGGTGTGCCTCTTAGTATTATTTTCCTCTTTGCTATTTTAGGACTGCTAGGAATTGTTTTTGCCTATTTTTCTCTTCACCATGTACGCGAACGGATCAATGGTTTCTTGACAGGTGAAGGTGATACCTTTCAGGTTGATGTCGGACGTGAGGCTATTTTAAATGGTGGCTGGTTTGGGCAAGGTCCGGGAGAGGGAACGGTAAAACGTATGATTCCTGATAGTCATACAGATTTTGTGTTTTCTGTTGCTGCTGAAGAATACGGTATTATCCTTTGTCTCTTTATTATGATGCTCTTTGGCTTTATCGTTATACGTTCATTATATATAGCGATGAATACGCGTGATTCATTTATACGTCTTGGTATTACTGGCATAGCGATGATGATTGGCTTTCAATCAGCGATTAATATGGCCGTTAATCTTCATTTGATACCTCCCAAAGGTATGACACTGCCGTTTATTTCTTATGGTGGTTCCTCTATGGTGGCAATTGCATTTTCAATGGGGATTTTGCTTGGTTTAACACGTCGCTGGCCAGAAGCTCGCCTTTCAGCTTTTTCTTCTCCTTCTGTTTTGGATACTGCTTATGACTGATAAAAAAGTTATTGTTTTAGTGGCTGGTGGTACAGGTGGGCATCTTTTCCCTGCCGAAGCTCTTGCTGTTGAATTAAGACAGCGTGGATATGATGTTCATTTGGCAACGGATGGAAGGGCTCAATGTTTTATACGCTGCTTTGATAAAGAGCACATACATATTATTTCATCGGCAACATTTACAAGCCGCCATCCTTTTGCATTGATAAAAACATTTTGGGCTCTGTTGAAGGGAATGAAGCAGTCTTTGGTGCTTTTTTATAGATTGCATCCTGTTCTGGTGGGAGGATTTGGAGGGTATCCTAGCTTTCCTCCTGTTGTTATTGCTGCCTTTATGAGGCGAGTAACATTTATTCATGAACAAAATGCTGTTATGGGGCGTGCTAATCGGATGTTGGCACGTTTTGTGTATACAATAGCAGGTGGTTTGTTGTCGCAAAATAATCCTTACGCTTATAAAACACTTTTGACGGGAAATCCTGTGCGTGAAGCTGTTCTTCAAGCAGCAGAAGTCCCTTATCGTCCTTCTTTGGATGAAGAGCCCTTTCATTTGTTAGTTTTTGGTGGAAGCCAAGGAGCTTCTGCTTTTTCACGAATTGTCCCTGCAGCAATTGCTTTATTGGATGAAGAGATACGTAAACGTTTACGAATTGTTCAGCAAGTTCGAGGTGAAGCTGAAGAATTGATAAAAATCTATCACGAGATGGGTGTGCAAGCAGAAGTTGCCTCTTTTTTTGATGATATGGCTGAGCGTATGGCGCGGTCTCATTTCATTTTATCACGTGCCGGTGCTTCATCTGTTTGTGAAATAGCTGTTATTGGTCGGCCTGCTTTGCTTATTCCCTATCCCCATGCTTTAGATCACGATCAGGCAGCAAATGCAGCATTGCTTGCGCGTGTGGGGGGGGCTCAAATTGTATCAGAAAAAGATTTGAACGCACAAAAACTTGCTACTCTTTTAACAGAAGCCTGTTGTGCGCCGTACTTATTGGAAAAGCAAGCGCTTGCTGCAAAAAAAGTTGGGCAACCTCGTGCAACCCTTCGCCTTGCTGATATGGCGGAAGCATTGATTGCAGGGAGATCAGTATCAGATATAAAAGAGGAGTTTTTTGATGAAAATGCCGCTTAATATAGGAGTTATCCATTTTGTTGGAATCGGTGGTATTGGCATGAGTGGAATTGCGGAGGTTTTTCATAATTTTGGTTATAAAGTTCAAGGATCAGATCAAGTTGATAGTGCCAATGTGGAACGTTTGCGGAAAAAAGGTATTCCCATTCATATAGGTCATCATCCTGAAAATTTAGGGAATGCAGAGGTTGTTGTGTTTTCTACAGCCATTAAAAAAACAAATCCTGAATATATTGCTGCAAAAGAGCGGCATTTGCCATTGGTGAGGCGTGCGGAAATGCTTGCAGAGCTTATGCGCTTTCGTCGGGCAATTGCTGTTGGAGGTACACATGGTAAAACAACAACAACATCAATGATAGCAGCACTTCTTGATGCCGGTCGTTTTGATCCGGTGGTGATTAATGGTGGTATTATTAATGCTTATGGCACCAATGCTCGTATGGGGGAGGGTGATTGGATGGTTGTTGAGGCCGATGAAAGTGATGGTACATTTTTAAAATTGCCTGCTGATATTGCGGTTATTACCAATATTGATGCTGAGCATTTGGATCATTATGGAAATTTTGCGGCTCTGCGTCAGGCTTTTCGGAAGTTTGTAGAAAATGTTCCTTTTTATGGTTTTGCTGTTTTATGTCTTGACCATCCAGAGGTTCAGTCGTTGGCTAGTCGTATTGATGATCGTTGGGTGATCACTTATGGCGCTAATCCACAAGCAGATGTCCGTTTTCTTAATCTTTCGATGGATGGTCAAAAGACGCATTTTGATGTTCTTATTCGTTCTCGCAAGACAGGAAAAAAGACTGAGTTGAAAAATTTGATTTTGCCCATGTCTGGGCAGCATAATGTTTCTAATGCAACGGCGGCAATTGCAATTGCTCATGAACTTGGTATTGCAGATGAATCTATAAAAAAGGGCTTAGCAGAATTTGCGGGAGTAAAACGGCGTTTTACGCAAACAGGGAGTTGGCATGGCATTGAAATATTTGATGATTATGGGCACCATCCTGTTGAAATAAAAGCTGTTTTACGTGCTGCTCGTGAGAGTGCAAAAGGACGCGTAATTGCCATTGCACAACCCCATCGTTATTCACGTTTGTGTCATTTATTTGATGATTTTGCTGCTTGTTTTAATGATGCAGATACAGTGCTTATTGCGCCTGTATATGCTGCTGGTGAAGAGCCAATCGCTGGTTTTGGTGCTAGAGAATTGGTAGAACATATTAAAATGGCGGGTCATCGTGATGTGCGTTTGATTCATTGTCTGGAAGATGTGGTTTCTCTTATCTCTACATTTGCTCAGTCGGGGGATTATGTTGTTTTTCTTGGTGCTGGCAGTATTACCCAATGGGCTTGTGCATTGCCTCATCAGTTGGCGGTACTTGATGGAAATGATGAACTTTCAACAGATTGATGGTGAGGCGCTGTTAGCGCGATTACAACCGCTGCTTTGCGGAATAAAAGGAAAACTTACGCCAAATATGGATATGCGTAAGGTGACATGGTTTCGCACTGGGGGACAGGCAGAGCTTTTTTATCAGCCTGCCGATGAGGCGGATTTAATCTTTTTTCTGCAAAATTTGCCTGAAACTATTCCTGTAACAATTGTGGGGATTGGATCTAATCTTTTAGTGCGTGATGGAGGAATTCCTGGTGTTGTTATTCGTCTTTCGGCCAAAGGTTTCGGGAAAATACAGCAAGTTTCTCCTACGGGCTTTTTGGTTGGGGCTGCTACGGCCGACAAACATTTAGCAGCAGCAGCGTTAGAAGCTGAGATTGCAGGTTTTCATTTTTATTACGGTATTCCTGGTGGTCTTGGAGGGGCTCTTAAAATGAATGCAGGAGCTAATGGTGTTGAAACAGCTGCTCGTGTCATAGAGGTCTATGCATTGGATCGTAGAGGACAGCGTCATATTTTAAAATTTAAGGATATGCACTATTCTTATCGCCATTGTGATGTTCCTGAAGATCTTATTTTTACGGCTGCTTTGTTGGAAGGTGAACTAGGTAAGCACGACAATATTCGTGCTGCTATGGATGAAGTTGCACTGCATCGAGAAACAGTACAGCCTATTCGTGAAAAAACAGGTGGATCAACTTTTAGAAATCCTGAAAATACATCTGCATGGCGTGTTATTGATCAAGCAGGGTGCCGTGGTTTGCAGATTGGTGGAGCGCAGATGAGTGAAATGCACTGTAACTTTATGATCAATACTGGGCAAGCAACAGGGTATGATCTTGAAGCTTTGGGAGAGACAGTGCGTGCTCGTGTTTTTTCTCATTCAGCTCACCTCTTACAATGGGAAATACAACGTATTGGTCAATTTGAACAAGGCCGTATTATTTCCTCTTTTGACCCATTTCATTAATTGATTCAGTGTATAAAAAAATTGCTAATAAAAAATTGAGTCATTTCAAAGAGATAATGAAAAAAATCCATTAAGAATCAATAAATTAACAAAGAAACTCTTGCGTCATGCGCTTCAGTCTGATTCATTATGTAAAATGCTAGGATATTGATTCGCAAGGATAAATCTTAGCATTTCCCGTATATGGTGTTAGTGATTTCTATGTAGTCTATATATAGTAGACATAAGAGGGCAAGTTGTTATGAAGGATGAGCATATAGCTGTATTAATGGGAGGGATTTCTTCTGAACGGTCTGTAAGTTTATCTTCAGGTAATGCTTGCGCTGATGTTCTTGAAGCGCAAGGGTATCGTGTAAGTCGGGTGGATGTCGATGGCCATATCGCTTCTGTTCTTGAACAATTACAACCTGATATCGCGTTCAATGCGTTGCATGGGTTGTTTGGTGAAGATGGTTGTATCCAAGGTATTCTTGAATATTTAAAAATTCCCTATACGCATTCTGGAGTAATGGCATCTGCATTGGCGATGGATAAGGGGCGTGCGAAAATTATTGCTGCAAACGTTGGGGTTTGTGTTGCGCCTTCTGTTGTTATGAATCGTTTTGCTATTGGGCGTGAGCATCCTATGCAGCCTCCTTATGTGGTTAAGCCTGTATGCGAAGGATCAAGTTTTGGGGTTGTGATTGTGAAGGAAAATGAGCCTGCACCGCCACGTCATATTGTAACGACTGAGTGGAGTTATGCAGATGAGGTGATGGTTGAAAAATATATTTCTGGTCGTGAACTTACTTGTGCTGTTTTGGGAAATGAAGTGCTGGATGTTTGTGAAATTCTCCCTGATCCACACTTTCAATTCTATAATTATGAATCAAAATATAAAATTGGTGGTTCTCTTCATATTTGTCCTGCGCAACTTTCATCAAATATTTACCAAAATGTGCAAAGAATGTCTTTAGCAGCACATCAGGCTATAGGTTGTCGAGGTGTTAGTCGTTCTGATTTTCGTTTTAATGAAGAAACAGGAGAATTGGTTTGGCTTGAAATTAATACCCAGCCCGGTATGACATCGACTTCTCTTGTCCCTGATATTGCAAAAGCAAGTGGTCGTACTTACGGCGATATTGTTCAGTGGATGGTGGAGGACGCGTCATGTATGCGTTGAATGTTAATAAAAGAAGTATTCCGATGGAGGTGCCGTTAGTGCCAGCTTTGCCACGACTTTATCGCCGCTTTCTTCGGTTTATGTTTGAGTTTTTCTTTATTAACGTTCATGTTCCACGCCATTTTGGTTCTTTTGCTGTTATATTATTTTTCTTTGTTACAATGCTTTACGGGCTTTCATCAAGTGGTCAGATGGGTATGGTGATGAAGGCAGCGGTATCGGATGTTGGTTTTTTTGTTGCCGATGTCGATATAAGTGGTAATAAGCGTTTAGTAAAACAGGAAGTTTTAAAAATTTTAGAACTTGAACCTGCGCAATCCATATTTGCTTTTAATGTTGATAGGGCACGTTCTCTTTTAGAGCAACAAGCTTGGGTTCAATCGGCTAATATTCAGAAGATTTATCCCAATCGTATACGTATTTCTATTGTGGAGCGTGAACCTTATGCAATTTGGCAACATGATGGTATGATGGATGTTGTTGATAAGACAGGTCGCGTTATTGTACCCTTCAAAGGGGGAAATGTTCGAAATTTGCCTCTTGTCGTTGGTCAGGGAGCGCAAAATTCTGCTAAAATGTTTCTTCAAGCGCTGTCTGTATATCCAGAAGTTTACAGTCATGTTCGTGCTTTTGTGCGTGTGGGTGATCGGCGTTGGGACCTTGTCTTGGATAATGGAGTGCGCGTTATGTTGCCTGAAAAGGGCGCGCTTGAAAGACTTTCTTCTTTGGTTCAGACAGGTATAATACAGGATCTTTTTTCTCGTGATGTTTTCAAGATTGATCTGCGTCTTTCTGATCGCATTACAGTTTCTTTGTCAGATGAAGCGTTGGAGCGTCGTCGTGCCGCTGTAGTAGAAGAAGAGCGTATTTTAAAAGCACGAAAGGTAGGGAGCCTATGATACTACTCAGACCACAACATCTGGGAGGACGTAAAACGCGTTTTTTGACGGTTCTTGATGTCGGCTCAAGTAAGATTGTTTGTCTTATTGCTTGTTTGCGTCCTTTGAAACATGCGCATTATTTGCATGGTCGTACACACTCTATGGAGATTTTAGGCTTTGGCGTACAACGCTCACGCGGTATCAAATCTGGTATTGTGATGGATATGTTGGCGGCAGAGCAATCTATAAGGCTGGCGGTTGATGCAGCAGAAAAAATGGCTGGTTTGGTAGTAGATTCAGTCATTGTCAATTTTTCTTCAAGTCGATTACAAAGTGCTCTTATCAATGGCATGGTGCATTTGAATGGACGTGAAGTAACGCAGCGTGATGTACGTGTGGCATTTTCAGATGTTTCGCGTAAAGCTTTTGATGCTGAGCGTCATATTATGCATTCAGTTCCAGTTTCTTATGTGTTGGATGGAGATAAAGGAATTTCTGATCCTGTTGGAATGACAGGGGAATCGTTTGGCGTGGATGTGCATGTGGTGACAGCGGAAACTGCACCTTTACGTAATTTGGAAACTTGCATTAATCGTGCGCATTTGAGTGTCGAAGCAATGGTTGCAACGCCCTTTGCAAGTGGTCTTGCCGTGTTGATGAATGAGGAGGCGCATTTAGGAGCAGCCTGTATTGATTTTGGTGGCGGAACAACAACATTCTCAGTATTTTTTGAGGGAAAATTTGTCCATGCTGATGCACTAGCAGTTGGTGGGCATCATGTGACTCTTGATGTTGCGCGTGGATTTTCTATGTCTCTTACAGAGGCAGAACGTTTAAAAGTTGTCTATGGTTCAGCGCTTCTTTCAAGTGCTGATGAGAGGCATATGATTAATGTGGCGGAGATAGGGAGCGAACAGTGTGAAACACAATATCCTCGTGCTGTTCTTGGTCGTATCATTCGTGCACGTGTTGAAGAAATCTTAGAGATGGTACGTGATTGTTTAAATCGTTCTGGTTTTGCTCACATTATTGGCAAGCGTGTCATTTTAACTGGCGGAGCAAGCCAATTAACAGGATTGCCAGAGATGGCACGTACTATACTGGGAAGAAATGTTCGTATCGGGCGGCCTTTGGGTATTTCGAGGCTTCCTTCTCTTGCAAAAGGGGCGGCGTTTACATCTGCTGTTGGATTGTTAATTTACCCACAATTGGTGGGGTTTGAAGAAAAAACAATGAAGGCTGCAGTGAATTATTCATCGGTGGGCACGCGTGGGTATTTTCAGCGTGTTGGTCAGTGGTTGCGTGAGAGTTTTTAGTTAAGTTTGTAATAAAGGAAGTTAAATTTCATCGCTTGGGCTGGCGGTGTTTTATGGGAAGGAAAATGAAATGACGATTAATCTGCATCGGCCAGATATCGCGGAATTAAAGCCACGCATTACCGTTTTTGGTGTTGGAGGTGGCGGCGGAAATGCCGTGAATAATATGATTAATGCGGGTCTTCAGGGAGTTGATTTTGTTGTGGCAAATACAGATGCGCAGGCTTTGGCTATGTCAAAGGCTGAACGTGTTATCCAACTTGGGGCGGCAGTCACAGAAGGTTTAGGGGCCGGTGCTTTGCCAGAAGTAGGGCAAGCGGCTGCAGAAGAATGTATTGATGAAATTATTGACCATTTGGCAGACTCTCATATGGTTTTCATTACGGCTGGTATGGGTGGAGGTACTGGAACTGGGGCGGCGCCTGTTGTGGCTCGTGCTGCACGTGAAAAAGGTATTTTGACCGTTGGTGTGGTAACAAAACCATTTCAGTTTGAAGGTGCACGCCGTATGAAAACGGCAGAGGCTGGTATTGAAGAATTACAGAAGTCTGTTGATACATTAATTGTTATTCCTAATCAAAATCTGTTCCGTATTGCTGATGAAAAGACAACTTTTGCTGATGCTTTTGCTATGGCTGATCAAGTGCTTTATTCTGGTGTTGCTTCCATTACCGACCTTATGATTAAAGAGGGACTTATTAACCTTGATTTTGCTGATGTTCGTTCTGTTATGCATGAAATGGGACGAGCAATGATGGGAACTGGTGAGGCGTCTGGTGAAGGTCGTGCTTTGAATGCTGCTGAAGCTGCTATTGCCAATCCACTGTTGGATGATACTTCTATGCGTGGTGCTCGTGGCTTACTCATTTCTATTACAGGTGGTCGTGATATGACACTCTTTGAAGTTGATGAGGCTGCTAATCGTATTCGTGAAGAAGTGGATGCCGATGCAAATGTTATCTTTGGAGCTATTGATGATGAGTCTTTAGAGGGTGTTATTCGTGTATCTGTAGTTGCAACGGGTATTGATCGCGAGATGAGTGATGTGATCCAACCTTCTCATCCTCAAAATCATAGACCAGCAGCTCCAATTCGCAAAAATGATCTTGGAATGGCGCAGAGTTCTTTTCATGTTCAGTCACCTCCCTTGCGTTCTGAGTCAATGGTAGAAGTGATAGAAGCACTTGAAATAGAAAAAGGTAAATCAACAGGAGAACAGTTTCGTCCTAAAAGTCAGATTTTTGCGCAGCCTACAGATGCTTCTGTCGCACGGGGTGCAAACGTTTCTTCTTATGGAGCAAGTGCTGTACATGGACAGATGTCGAATGCACCACGTGTGCAAGTAAGTCGTGGTTCTCAGCCATCTATGGTTGCACCAGTGAGCATGGAGGCAACAGCACCTGTTCTTGATGGGATGGCAGATATTGTACAGCAGAAAGAGAAGCAAGTGCAACAAAAACAGCCGCAACAAACGCAGGTACGTTCACCTATGCGTATGCCTGAGTTAAAGGATTTCCCTCCTGTTGCGCATAGTCAACATGAGAGATCAGGGGCTAGCGAACAGGGACCTCGCAATCTTTGGCAGCGTTTGAAACAAAGTTTAACACATCGTGAGGAAGCTGAGCCAGAGGCTAGACTGGAACCTGCTGTAAAATCTTCTCAGCAGCAAGAAACACAGGTTTATAATAAAAATTCTCAGGCGCTTTCTCAAGATGCGTCTGTTTATATTCCACGTCGTTCTGGTGGGTTGCATTCTCATGTGCCGCAAGATCAACGTAATTTTATAAATGAAGAAGATCAGTTGGAGATACCAGCATTTTTGCGTCGTCAGGTCAATTAGTCGACAAAAAATGACGAGAGGAAAAGAGGAATTTTTTGCTTCTGTGATGAAGTGTAAAAGCTTTATGGAATAGAATATACTATGTTTTGAGGAAGATACTCTTTTTTATGAACCCGCTTAGTAACAGGCGGGTTTATTATTTGCTATGAATATCATTTTTATCCTTTTATAAATAGTCTTTAGAAATGTAAAAAATATTTATAAAGTGATGTAATGACGTTGGTACAAAAATATCAGTCTACTCTTAAAAAAGCGGTGACCTTTAAGGGGTATGGTGTTCATAGCGGGTGTTTATCTGTGGTGAAGATTTGTCCAGCTGATGTGGGCAATGGTATTGTTTTTAAGCGTTGTGGATTAGAGGGAAAAGAACAAATATTTCGAGCACATGCATCGCAAACAGGAGCGACTGAATTATCAACAGTGCTTGGGCATGGAGAGTTTAGAATTGAAACCATTGAACATTTGATGGCTGCAATCGTTGCTTATAATTTGGATAATCTTATTATTGAAGTGTCGAATCATGAGATACCTATTTTGGATGGTTCTTCTTGGCAATATTGTAAAGCTTTTGAAGAAGTTGGCATTGTAGAGCAGGGTGCTTTGCGTTCATATTTCATTATAAAAAAGCCACTGCGGATTGAAGGGGCTTATGATATGGTAGAATTTTTGCCATTTGATGGGCGTCGTTTTGATATAACGATCTCTTTTCCTTCTTCTGTTATTGGGAAACAACACTTCAGCTTTGATCTTACCGCAAAAGGGTTTCGAGATGAGTTGTCACGTGCACGCACTTTTGGTTTTATCAAAGACGTAGAAAAATTATGGCTTTCTGGCAAAGGGATAGGTGCATCTTTGGAAAATTCCCTTGTCATCGGTGTTGATGACAAAATCATGAATTTAGATGGTCCTTATTGGAAAAATGAATGTGTGCGGCACAAAACGCTTGATGCGATTGGTGATACTGCTTTACTTGGCGCGCCTTTTATTGGACTATTTCGCTCCTATTGTAGTGGACATAGGATGAATTCGCAATTGGTGAAAGCTGTTTTGGCAGACGAATCATGCTACGAAAAAGGTTACTTATAGGGTGAGGCTAAGTAAAGTGAAAAGATTTCCTTAAAGTTTGTTTGATTTTTAAGGGGATGATTCATTTTAAACTATTAAATTGGTTAGTAGATTTTAAATTGGTATGGTATAAAAATTTTTAATAAATAATTTTTGCGACAAGGTGACATTCTCTGGAGGCCGGAAGGATTATGATAAAATCTCATGTATGTATTGAAAATATGGCATATAGGAAATCTAACGTTGTACCCAAGGTATTGGGAGTGATGCTTTTGGGGAGTACCTGCCTGTTAGCGGGTTGTTTATTTAAAGAGAAAAATACCCTTGATCCATCTGCGTATGTTTTAAAAATGGATCCACCAGATGTCCTCTATAATCAGGCACTCGCAAGTCTTGAGAGTGGAAAACTTAGCGATGCATCTAAGAAGTTTCTTACCATTGAAAAACAGTATGCTTATACGGATTTTGGGCGTAAAGCTTTAGTGATGGGGGCTTTTACTAATTATAGACTCGGCAAATATGATGATTCAATTAATATGGCTCAGCGCTATATTACTCTTTATCCAGGGGCGGATGATTCTGCTTATGCTTATTACATTATAGGTCTTTCTTCTTTCCGTCGGATACCTGATGTTACACGGGACCAACGCGATACAAAACGCGCTATTGCTGCTATGCAGCTTCTCATAGAGCGTTATCCGAATTCTGAATATGTCAAGGATGCTCAAGATAAAATACGTTTTGGACGAGAGCAATTGGCTGGTAAAGAGATGCAGGTTGGTCGTTATTATGAAGAAGGACGGCGTTATCTTGCGGCAAGTAGAAGATTTCGTACAGTTGTTGAGGAGTATTCCGATACAAATCAAGTTGAAGAAGCACTTTTTCGCTTAACGGAAGTTAATCTTGCTCTTGGTTTAACAGAAGAAGCGCAGACAGCAGCGGCTATTTTAGGACGTAATTATCCCAAAAGTGAGTGGTATAAATTTTCTTATAATTTGTTGCACAAGAACAGTATATCACCACAGGAGCATAAATCTTCTTGGATCTCACGTGCTTTAGGTGGTGAAAAAAATAGGGTACGTTGATTCTCTATGTTAATACAGCTTTCGGTTCATAATATTGTTTTGATCGAAACGCTCGATATTCATTTTACAGCTGGTTTGTCTGTTTTAACTGGAGAAACCGGTGCTGGAAAATCTATTTTACTGGATGCTCTGTCGCTGGCTCTGGGGGGACGTGGTGATGCTTCTCTGGTACGTCATGGTGCCGTTCACGGGCAGGTGACAGCTGTCTTTGATGTCCCTGTTGTGCATCCTGTGCGTCGGTTTATTCGTGAAAATGGTTTTGATGATGAAGGCGATATTATTTTACGCCGTGTGCAATCAAGAGATGGTCGTAGTCGTGTCTTTATCAATGATCAAGTAGCAAGTGTTTCTTTTGTGCGTAGTGTTGGCCGTCAGTTGGTTGAAATCCATGGACAACATGATGATCGCGCGCTTGTTGATGTTGCCACACATCGTCAATTATTAGACGCTTTTGGTGGGGTTGAGGATGAGACGGAAAATGTGCGTCAATGTTATCGGGTGTGGCATGAATGTGAAGAGCGTTTGCAACAACAGCGTCTTAAAGTAGAAAATGCAACGCGTGAGGTTGAGTATCTTCGCTCTTGTGTGGAAGAACTTGAAAAGCTTGATTTTCAAGTTGGTGAAGAGGCTGCTCTTTCTCTTCGTCGTGCAGATATGCTTAAATTAGAAAGAATAGCCACGGATATTAAGGAAGCTGATGACCTTTTAAGTGGTCAAAAATCACCAATTCCGGTCCTTTCTAATTTGGTGAGGCGTTTGGAGAGAAAGATCCCTGAGGCGCAAGAACTTATCATACCTGTGGTAAAATCTATTGATGAGGCATTGTGTGCACTTTCAACGGCACAAGAAGGAATTGAGGCGGCGGTGCGGGCATTGGATTTTGAACAGGATGAATTGGAACGGATAGAAGAGCGTCTTTTTTCTCTTCGTGGTTTTGCGCGTAAATATCAGGTTTCTGCCGATGAATTGGTGCAGTTGCGCGATAAAATGAATGCTGAACTGGCTGATTTTGAAGAGGCTCAGACCACATTAGTGCATTTGGAAGATGAGGCGGGCCAAGCAAAGAGAAATTATGATACATTAGCACAAGCTTTATCAATGAAACGTCAAGAAGTAGCAAAGCATTTGTCTGAAAGCGTTATGGCTGAGCTGCCAGCATTGAAATTAGAAAAGGCCGAATTTATTGTTGAAATGCAAAGTGATGTTGAAAGACGAAGTGCAGAAGGAATAGACCGCGTTGAATATTTTGTTCGGACCAATCCTGGAACACGTGCAGGGCCGATGTTGAGTGTTGCTTCTGGTGGTGAGTTGTCTCGTTTTTTATTGGCATTAAAAGTTGTATTATCCGATCGTGGATCGGCACCTACACTGATTTTTGATGAAATTGATACAGGCGTTGGAGGAGCTGTTGCCGCTGCTATTGGGCAACGATTACAGCGTTTATCGGAAAGAATTCAGGTTTTTGCTATTACACATGCACCCCAAGTTGCATCAAAAGCGCATAGTCATTTTCTTATTTCAAAGGTTGAAAATGGTGATAAAGGTTGTTTTGTGACAGCTGTTCATAAAATGGAAGAGCATGAGCGTGCAGAAGAAATTGCCCGTATGTTGGCTGGAGAACAGATTACTGAAGAGGCGCGTGCAGCTGCTCAAAAACTTCTCGCATAAAGATTGAGCAATAAAATATTGCTTATCCATTAATTTGTGAGAGAGCATGTATTTATGGGGATTTTGTTTGAGAAAAAGAATTAAGATTCTTATGGGTATCGCCCATCATTTAGTATAGATTATTATGAATAAGGATGAAATTAAAAACCTTACTGCTTTTGAAGCAGAAAGTGAGTTGGAGTGGTTAGCAAAAGAGATTGCACGTCATGATGTGCTTTATAATCGTGATGACCAACCTGAAATTTCTGATGCAGAATATGATGCTTTGCGCCAGCGTAATGCAGAAATTGAAGCTCTCTTTCCTGAACTCATTCGTGCCGATTCTCCTTCACATAAAGTTGGAGCACTGGTTTCTGAAAAGTTTGAAAAATCTGTTCATGCACAGCCAATGCTCTCACTTGATAATGCCTTTAGTTCTGAAGATGTCAGTGAGTTTATTGAGCGTGTTCGTCGCTTTTTACGGTTGCCAGAAACACAAATCTTGGAAATAACAGCAGAGCCAAAGATTGATGGTTTATCTTTATCTTTGCGCTATGAAAAGGGACGGCTTGTGTGTGCTGCAACACGTGGTGATGGAACTGTTGGTGAAAATGTCACGGCAAATGCACGAACGATTTCTGATATTCCGCAAGTTTTGCAAGGAAATTTTCCTGATATTCTTGAGGTTCGTGGTGAAGTTTATATGCGGCGCGAGGATTTCCAAGCACTGAATATGAATCAACAAGAAAGGGGAAAATTGGTTTTTGCTAATCCTAGAAACGCAGCAGCTGGTTCACTGCGTCAGCTTGACTCACGGATAACTGCCAGCAGAAAGTTGCAATTTTTTGCTTATGCTTGTGGCGAAGTGAATGAAGTGTTTGCGAAAACGCAAATGGAGATGATGGAAAAGCTCAAAGAATATGGTTTTGTCATCAATCCCTTTACAAAAGTTTTTAAGACAGTAGAAGAGATCATTTCCTATTATCATGATATCGAAGAACGCCGTCATTCTCTAAGCTATGATATTGATGGGATCGTTTATAAGATTAATGATTTGATGCTGCAAATGCGTTTGGGTTTTGTCTCTCGTTCGCCACGTTGGGCAATAGCGCATAAATTTCCAGCAGAAAAAGCTATGACTCTTTTAGAGGGTATTGATATTCAAGTTGGTCGCACGGGAGCTTTAACCCCCGTTGCACGTCTTGCTCCTATTACTGTTGGTGGTGTAGTGGTTACCAATGCAAGTTTACATAATGAAGATTATATTAAGGGCATTGGCCATAAAGGAGAACCCCTTCGTGAAGGGCGTGATATCCGTATAGGCGATAGGGTGATCGTACAGCGTGCTGGTGATGTGATTCCTCAAATTGTTGATATTGTTGCTGAAAAGCGCCCTAAAGACTCTTCTGCTTTTGTTTTTCCTCATATCTGTCCAGCTTGTGGGAGTCATGCTGTTCGTGAGATAGGAGAAGCTGTGCGTCGGTGTACGGGGGGGCTTATTTGTCCAGCACAAGCGATTGAGCGTATTCGTCATTTTGTTTCGCGCAATGCCTTTGATATTGAGGGACTTGGAAAAAAACAGGTGGAGTTTTTCTTTCATGTTCAAGATGAGACGCTTCGTATTCAGACACCAGCTGATATTTTTACTTTACAACGGCGCCAAGAAAATTCTCTGGTACGTTTGGAAAATATGGAAGGCTTTGGTACTGTTTCAGTACGTAAACTTTATGATGCCATTAATGCGCGGCGGGAAATTTCTTTAAGCCGTTTTTTATTTGCCTTAGGAATTCGTCATGTTGGAGAGGTTAATGCGCGTCGTCTTGCACGTGCTTACCAAAATTATAAGGCTTTTGAGACAGCGGTAAGAGCAGCAATCATATCCTGTGAGAAGAAGAATGAACAAGAGAATGAAGCTTGGTTGGAACTTACCAATATTGAAGGAATTGGACCACAGGTAGGCAGCGCAATTGTTGATTTTTATGAGGAAGCACATAATCGCGAGGTTTTGTCTGTCTTGCTTCAAGAAGTAACGCCTCTTGATGAAGAGCCTCTTTTAACAGATTCCTCACCCGTGGCAGGAAAGGTTATTGTTTTTACTGGAACTCTGGCACGTATGTCACGCGATGAAGCAAAAGCATTGGCAGAAAGATTAGGGGCAAAGACCTCTGGATCTCTTTCTAAAAAAACCGATCTTCTTGTTGCTGGACCTAGAGCAGGATCAAAATTGGCTAAAGCAGAAGAGTTAGGCATTGAGGTTATTGATGAAGAGGCTTGGCTGAAGTTGATTGAGGGATAGAAGGGCTTTCAGGCAGATGAATGCAGCAGTTTTTGTTATTCTTTCCAATGCCGGATTTTATGAACATGAGAAGTACCTATCTCACTCTGGAGAAGCTGATCATTTTTCTTCATAATGGTGATATAATGAGTTTTTTTGCTTTGTTCATGAAGAGAAAATATAGCTTTTCATATTTTGTTTGTTGATTTTAAGAAGATTTTTCCACTTGTTTTTCAGAAAAAAATCGCATTACAAATGCAATTGAATCGCTTCAGAGTTGTTACTAAAAAATAAATATATTTTTTAAATCTTATAAAATTTGAAAAATAATAGATTAAAGTAAAAGAAGGATGGATGGTTTTTTTATTAAAAATGCTTCTGAAATAGTATGTTTGAATTATTGACTGAGTGTGTTTTTTTGTACTGTTGATGATTATGCCAAAAAGATCTTTAATGAGGTTTGTTTTTTGTAAAAGCAGTATGCTGTGAATTTCGTACTTACTTTAAGTGTTAAATAAAAATAATGTACACTGATTTTAATATGATATTTTAGCCGCTCTTTTCATGATGAATGCCCAAATTTTATTATCAGAAAACAATAGAGATGATCACTGTAAGACAGATTAAAAAGGAAAAAATTGTTAGCAAATATACAGAAACCTTGTATCCAAATACCATAATAAATTGATTATGGTGTACATGATGGAAATTATACTAACGATTATAATGAAAGTCTCTAGAAAAAGTAAGAAATAGAGCCTTGAAAAGGGAGTAAAGGATCTTTGTTAGGATTGAAAACGCTCAAGCAATTATGCTCTGTTTTATTTTGATACCTTTTTGCCATACTATAAAAAGAGTTTGAAAATATTTGAGAAAAATACTTCCTCATAGGCAATACTCATTTTTTTGAAGAAAAAAGATGCGTTATTATGTTAGAAGTGATAGAAGATGTTCATGCTCCTTCATTTAAAGGGGCATGGTTGCTTCTTTTGCCCATTTTTTCTCTTCTTCATTTAAATAAGGTGCATTGGTTTGATAGACATGCGCATGGTAATCATTGAGCCATTGTCGTTCTTCTTGTGTTAAAAGTTCTGGAAGAATGAGTCTGCGATCAATGGGACAGTTTGTAAGTGTTTCAAATGAAAGCATTTCTTTCTCTCCACCATTGATTCTTTGCGCTGGCTTTACAATGAGCAAATTTTCAATACGAATGCCAAAAGAACCCTCGCGGTAATATCCAGGTTCATTAGAAACAATCATCCCAGGGAGTAATTCTTGGCATCCTTTGCACGAAATATTTTGTGGTCCTTCATGAACAGAAAGATAAGAACCAACTCCATGACCCGTGCCATGGGCATAATCAAAACCCGCTTTCCATAAGGCAATGCGCGCGAGAATATCAAGATCTTGACCACGTGTGCCTTTCGGAAAGCGTGCTGTTGAAAGAGCAATCATGCCTTTAAGGACAAGGGTAAAGCAGCGTTTTTCTTCCTCTCTAATATTTCCAATGGCTACTGTGCGTGTGACATCTGTTGTGCCATCACGGTATTGTCCACCTGAATCTACAAGATAAAGTTCATCAGCATTGAGTTGCCTATTTGTTTCATTGGTTACGCGGTAATGGACGATGGCACCATTTTCTCCTGCTGCAGAGATTGTA
Organism: Bartonella pachyuromydis; assembly: GCF_039543065.1. Taxonomy (NCBI): domain Bacteria; kingdom Pseudomonadati; phylum Pseudomonadota; class Alphaproteobacteria; order Hyphomicrobiales; family Bartonellaceae; genus Bartonella; species Bartonella pachyuromydis. The sequence goes on from NZ_BAABJA010000004.1 coordinate 117,047, forward strand.
TCAAAAGAGAGATCTTCAAGTTTTTTTCCCATTTCTTTTGCTGTGTTTACGCGAAACTCTTCTAATTTCTGAGATGCAGAAATCTCATTCACGGAGCCTAATGTTTGTTTGTCTAACCAACAAAAAAAACGGGTGAGTGCTACACCATCACATAGATGTGCTCTGCGCGCACCATCTAATTCTGTGTTGTTTTTAATGGCACGGGGGAGAGCCGCAGGGTCGGTCAGTGTGATGAAAGATTTTCCATCTTCTTCAAGTACAGTGCGTAATTTTTCGCATGTTAACTGTGGATCTAGGGCAAAAACTGTTCCTTTTTGAAGATAATCTTTGATTTTTGCAATAAACTGTTCTCGTTCATATAATTTGGCATAACGTTCCAAATATTGTTTTTGTTCTTCACCAAGCTTTTTGCTGTCAATAAATAGGGTAGGTGTTTCTTTAATAGGAATGAGAGCAAAACAAAGAATAAAAGGTGTGTTAGAAACATCATTGCCACGTATATTGAATATCCATGCAATAGAGGAGGGGTCTGTAAAAATAAAAGCATCGGCATAGGCTTTCTTGATATTTTGCTGAATTAGGCTTAGTTTTTTATCGCTATCCCATCCTGCATATTTGAGAGGATGAATTGATAAGGGAGATTGTGGGAATGGTGGTTGATCATGCCAGATAAGATCAATAGGATTTTGCTGAACCGCTATCAGTTTTCCACCTGCGTTTATTTCTAATGTTTTTTTCAATGTATCTATAGCAGCAATGGTGTGGAGCCATGGATCAAAGCCGATAGAAAGATTTTTGCCATTTTTTTCAAGCCATTGTGAGGGAGGACAAGTTACGAGATCCTCATACTCAAAAATATGCGGATCAGTTTGTTGGCGAACTTGGAGTTTATAGCGTCCATCTGTAAATAGAATGGCTTTGTTTTTTAAAATGAGTGCCATACCCGCTGATCCAGTAAAGCCGGTAAGCCAGCTAAGGCGTTGAGCGTGCGGGGGGACGTATTCTCCTTGATGTTCATCGCTACGTGGAACAAAAAAGCCATCTAGTCCGAGGCGATCAAGCTCTTTACGAAGGGATGAAATGCGTTTTACAGCATACATGGGATTTGTTGTTGCTTCAAAAGATTGATACATATCAACCGTCCTTTTTATTTAAGATGTATCGTAACCCATCCTTGACGGTGGTATGTTTCAATATGTTTGAGACCATGCTTTAAATAAGCTTCTAGCACATGGGAGTGTTGTTCTTCAAGAATCCCAGAGAGTATGAGTGATCCACCTTTCCGGAGTGCTTGAGTCATTTCTTGTGCAAGTTCAATAAGAGGGTTGGCAAGAATATTGGCAATAATGAGATCAAAGGGGGCGCGTGATGCAATTTTCTCATGAGAAAAACCGGTTGCAGTAACAGCTGTAATACATTCTTTAACGCCATTGAGTTCGATATTATGTTGTGCAACCTTGATCGCAATGGGATCAATATCGGATGCAAGGACAGAAATCGGTTTGAGCATTGCTATGCCAATGGCTAAGACTCCACTTCCTGTGCCAAGATCAAGGGCATTTTGTGGATTTTCCTGTTTCATCACTTTGGCAATCATTTCTAAACAACCAGCTGTTGTTCCATGGTGGCCGGTACCAAAAGCTTGATTTGCTTCAATTTCAATAGGAAAAACACTTTGTGGAATTTCGTTACGGTTATGGCTTCCATGTACAAAAAAAGGACCAGCACGCACAGGTGTTAGTCCTTCAAGGCTTTGTTTAACCCAATCAATATCGGGTAAAACTTCACGGTTAATGTTACGAGGATCTATAGAAAGGATTTGTGCAAAACGTTGCGCAATACGCTCTTGATTTTTCTCGTCTACATAGAGCGAAAGTTCATAGATGGCGTTTTTTTCATCAATCTCTGCAAGAGCAAGAGGATATCCTTCTTCGTCAAAGGTTGTTTCCATAACAGTATAAAATTGTTCTGCTTCATTTTTAGAAGCATTATAATACAGACGAATTTGCTGCGACATTCTACTCTTTCTTTATCATCGGCTTTTTATTTAGTTGGAGACAAGTTTTTTAAGCCGTTCAATGGCGATATCATCTTTTAATTCATTATCGCTTTCTTTTTCATAAGGAATAACACCATATAATTTACCACCTCTTTTGAGCAAAAAAATTGCGGCAGTATGGTTATATGTGTAATTTCCATCTGTTCCTAGTACTTTTTCAGCAACAATTTTAAAAGAATCTACCATCTTATGAACTTTTTCAGGAACTCCACTGATACCAATAATTTTATTGTTAAAATTACTGAGATAATCATGGAGTACTTGTGGTGTATCACGTTCAGGATCAACGGTGATAAACCATACCCCTAATTTATCGGCACTTGGGCCAAGAGCTGTAAGCCATTGATCAAGATTAAGTAAGGTGGTAGGGCAGACTTCAGGGCACATGGTGAAGCCGAAGAAAACAATTGAAGGCTTACTTCGTATATCATCTTGTGTAATGGTATTTCCATTGGAGTCAGTAAGGGTAAAATTATCGCCTAAAGGCTTGTTTCTTAACGCATCATAAAGAAAAATACCGGCAAGAAATACAGCTGTTAGCCCTAAGATGCGTATGATATTTCTCATGATTTGGCTCTCTTAAAAAGATAAAAAAACTGTAGCATTGGTGAGGTTGTTTTGCAATCGTTGTTTTATGGTTGATTTTGTTTGATTGATATGTCTTTTTTGCCCTTTATTAAGGAAAAATTGGTGGATGAATGGAGAGAGAGAAAGATCTTCGATTCTATGAGGGTGAGCCTCGCATTCATACGACGGCACGGTTGCATGGTTGTAAATTGGGACGCTATGTGGAAATCAATGAACGGGTGGTTTTGCGTGATGTAACGGTTGGAGATTTTTCTTATTTTGAGCGTAACAGTGAAGCTATTTATAGCGAGATTGGGCGTTTTTGTTCGATTGCATCTTATGTCCGTATGAATGCACTAGAGCATCCTGTCGAGCGACTTTCAACGCATAAAATAACATATCGTCCTAATGAATATTTTCGCTATATGCCGTTAGATTGTTCCTTTCGTGAAAGACGCCGTGCAAAGCGTGTTATTATTGGGCATGATGTATGGATTGGACATGGTGCGGTTATTATGCCTGGGATAACAATTGGCCATGGCGCCATTATTGGTGCTAATGCTGTTATAACAAAAGATATTTTCCCCTATATGATTGTTGCTGGTGTTCCTGCAAAGCTGTTGCGGATGCGTTTTTCAGAGGGCATAATTCAGGCACTTTTGGAGATGGCTTGGTGGAATTGGTCCCTTGATAAAATTTACAATGCATTGCCTGATATGCAGAGTCTTACTATCGAGGCTTTTATTGACAAATGGAAATAATATGCAAAATGGAATGGAAAAGCGATTTTTTGTTTGAAAAGGTTATTATCGGATGTTTATGCTTGGTTTAAGCTTTACTTACAAAGTTATCGAGAACGCGCTTTTCTCCAGCTTTTTCAAACATAATAGTTAATTTATGATCATCTATTGCGGTGATATGGCCATAACCAAATTTTATATGAAAAATCCGATCACCGATTGCAAAATTTGATGGTGCTTCATAGACTGACTGGGTGATGACTTTTCCTTCAATGTTTTTTTGTGTACGCTTTTGTTTTGGTGTAGCGTAGTCGTTGTTAAAGGAACTGTGGTGTTTAAAGGAAGACTTTCCATAACCACCATAAGATGTTCCCATTTCTATAGCTTCTATATGTTCTGCTGGTAATTCATCTAGAAAACGAGAGGGCAGCGCAGATTGCCAAAGCCCATGAATTTTTCGATTGGATACAAACCATATATGTAAATATTTTTTTGCTCTTGTTAGCCCTACATAAGCTAGTCGGCGTTCTTCTTCTAATCCTAAACGTCCGCCTTCATCCAATGAGCGTTGATGGGGAAAGAGACCTTCTTCCCAACCTGGAAGAAAAATTGTTTCAAATTCAAGTCCTTTGGCGGAATGAAGAGTCATGATGTTGATTGCATCGGTGTTGTCATTGTTTTCAGCATCCATAACAAGTGCAACATGTTCTAAAAAGCTTGGAAGATTTTCAAATTGTTCTATCGAGCGGATCATTTCTTTAAGATTTTCTAGTCGTGTTGCTGTTTCCGGTGAGCGATCTTCTAGCCACATAGCTGTGTAGCCTGAATCATCAAGGATTGTTTCGGCAAGCTCTCTATGGGGTGTGCATTGCAGCATATTTTGCCAACGGTGAAAGTCTTCAACAACATTTCGTAAAGCACTACGTGCCTTTGGTTTTAATTCATCCGTTTCAATGATTGCGGCTGCAGCAGAAAAGAGAGGAATAGCGCGTGCGCGAGCACTCTCATAAAGAGTGCGTAGGGTTGCATCTCCTAAGCCGCGTTTGGGTATGTTGATAATACGTTCAAAGGCTAAATCATCTGCTGGTTGAACAACAACACGTAAATAAGCCATGGCATCACGTATTTCCATTCGTTCATAAAAGCGTGGACCACCAATGACGCGGTAGTTCAGACCAAGTGTTACAAAGCGATCTTCAAATTCACGCATCTGAAATGATGCACGCACCAATATGGCCATATGATTTAGTGAATGACCAGCTTGTTGTGCGCGTTCAATTTCTTCTCCAATTGCACGTGCTTCTTCTGCTGAATCCCAAGCAGTATGAATCTTTACTTTTTCTTCTTCGCTCTTTATTTGATGAGAAAAAAGTGTCTTACCAAGTCTTCCTTGGTTATGAGAAATAAGATGAGAAGCCGTTTTAAGAATGTGTGACGTTGAGCGATAATTGCGTTCTAAACGAATGATTTTTGCAGGAGGGAAATCTTTTTCAAAACGTAATATATTATCGATTTTAGCTCCACGCCATCCATAAATAGATTGATCATCATCACCAACGCAACAAAGGTTGACATAGTGGCCTGTAGATTGTTGTGCTAAAAGGCGAAGCCAAAGATATTGTGCTGTATTGGTATCTTGATATTCATCTACAAGAATGTAACGAAATTGAGAATGATATTGATGAAGAATATCTGGATTATGTTGAAAGAGAGAGATAGAATGGAGCAGAAGATCACCAAAATCACAGGCATTAAGACTTTTTAATCTCTCTTGATAGCTACGATAAAGTTTGCGTCCCATGCCGTTGCCAAAGGAATAGGCATCGCTTTCTGAAATGTGTTCTGGTGAAAGCCCTTGATTTTTCCAAGAGTCAATCATTACGGCAAGATTTCTGGCCGGCCAACGTTTATCATCCAATCCTTCAGCTTGAATAAGCTGTTTTAAAAGTCTAGTAACATCATCGCTATCAAGAATTGTGAAGTTGCTTTTTAAATCAACAAGTTCTGCATGACGGCGCAAAATTTTTGCACCGGTGGCATGAAAGGTTCCAAGCCAAGGCAAACCTTCAACAATTTCACCAATAAGTTCACCAATACGCATTTTCATTTCACGTGCTGCTTTGTTGGTGAAAGTTACAGCAAGTATTTGTTGAGGAGAGGCAAGCCCAGAGCGCAGAATGTGGGAAATACGCGTTGTCAAAACGCGTGTCTTTCCAGTCCCTGCACCTGCAAGAACTAACAGAGGTCCTTCTGTATTTATAACGGCTTGCCGTTGTTCGGGATTGAGTTGTTCTAAGTAATCGGTATCACATTGTGTGAGTTCTTTCATTGTTATAGTGTGCGCAGAAGCTCCGGAGTTCTGTTCATGAGGGGAGAGGGCATCTTCTTCAAAGAATGGTATGTGATCAGAAAAATTATTCATTATACCTTTTGTGTAGTCTTTTTTTTGTTTAAGTACTAGATTTAAAAAACTTTTTTTCAAAAAAAACACCACATTTTCGGTTAAATAAGAAAACAAAAATTATAAAAAATAAAAATGAATACTAAATGCTTTGAGTGAGAACATTTTGGAGGGCATAAACGCGTAATGAAGCCGAAAGATTTATCTGTTGTGGTCTTTTTCTATCAATGTCCGTGATAATAAAGGCTAAAGATTGTCTTCTTTTACGCGCTATGGCTTTAAGAATGTCTAGAAATGGTTGTTCTAAAGATATGCTTGTTGCGTGTCCATCAATCCGAACGGATATTTTTTTTGTTACCACTTTTGACCAGTCAATAGAATCATTTTTGTGCATTTTTTCTACTCTTATTCGTCGTGGTATAAACGATTTTGATCAAGAAATTTTTGTGTCTTTAGAGCTTCTTTTTGCTCGAAAAGTTTTTCAGCTTTGGTTCGTCCAGAACGATAGCGATTTTCTTCTGCATGAAGTGCTTTATCTGCACGCTTTTTTTGTTTTCGAAATTGGCGAAGGTTGATTGGTTCAGTCATAAGCAAATTTATTTATTTTTTCCGAAAAGAATCTAATGAAACAACATCAGCACTTTGTTTTGTATCATTATTTGAAGGCTCTTTATTTGTGCTGAGATTTTGTTCTTTTGGAAGTGCACTTTCTTTTTTTTGTTTGTCCGATAAAACGATAGGTGTATGTGAGCTCTTTTCTGAATTTTCACTTTCTTCAGAGGTAAGATTTGAGGGTAGATCAAATGCTGCTTCGAATGAAGCGACGGGGTCATAAAATACTTGGATAGAAGAAAAAGGAATCACCAATTTTTCGCTAATTTCTCTAAAGGAGAGGGTCACTTCAAAAGCGGTTTCCGAAACACTTAAATCTCTAAACTGATGTTGTAAGACAATTGTCATTTGTTCTGGATAACGACTTTTAAGTCGAGGAGAGATTTTTACGCCTAGGGTGTCTGTCAAAAAAGTAATAAAAAAATGATGATTTCCCGGAAGACCTGCTTTAGCAACTTCCGATAAAACTTTACGGATAACCCCACGAAGCGCATCCTGAACGAGAATATCGTAGCGGATTTGATCTTGAACCATTGAAGTTTATTCCTTTTATTTCACGTAGCAGATGAGCATGTGCAATATTGTGCAATAGAATACATTTTTAAGCTAGCAATATTTTATCAACTATGCACTTAAATTAACTGAAAAAAGAATACGAAATTTTACGACAAATCATATCTAAGAGATCAGCCAATAACATTTATAAGAGTGAAGGCTTCTGTTGCCAGGTGCCTTCGGACCCCGCTTAAACTTGCGACGGTTTAAGACTTAATTTGGAGAATTCAGACCACCTTAAGCGGCAGCGCGAAGTTCTCCCGCATAGTTGTCATTTGCAACTACTCATTTAGTCCGATAACGGTGGTACTATGCCGAGTAAAAGAGCAATCTTTACACTCTTGTCGATCCTATTTCGCCCCCACCAAAATATATTTTCTTCTCTTATACTTTGGTGGAGGCGCCGGGTACCGCCCCCGGGTCCAATAAGCTTATTTCATTGTCCATTTATTACCATAGCTGGCAAGCCAGCTATTTAAGTATAGATGAAGAATGGTCTTTGTAAAAGGGGGGGTTGTTAATATTTTAAATCCTCTAATTATTTATAAGGTTATTATACAAGGCTATTATAAGCGCGGCTGTGAAGTATAGCCGCTCATTCTTGGAGAGGAGATGGCAAACAATGACAAATGATCTAGCAGATATTAAACTATATGATCCAAATCCCGATGAATCTGCCGTAGAACGACTTGGCCGTCGTTTAGCTTTGGTAATGCAAAAGCAGGATGCATCACTTGTTGCTACATCAGATCCAAAAGAATTAGAACGCGTTGAAAAATGGGCTCAAGATGTGTTAGGTGCTGATGCGCAAAGTGTTAAAGCCGCTGTTTCGAAAGTTGCAGAGATGATGTCTGGGGATCGCAGAAAAAGTCGTATGACTTTTTATTATTTACTTGCTAGGCAACTCAATGCGCTTGATAAAATTTAAATAATGTTGAATAAGAATTTTTATTGTGAATGATAAAAAAAGTCCAAGAAATTGGGCTTTTTTTATTTCATACAAGGCGTTAATGAGCTTCATCCTTTTCGAGGTATCCTCCTTTACTCATATTTGGGACAAAGAGCAGTGCAATGAAGGCAACGATCATGACACCGGTTATGTAAAAATAAAACAGTGTTTCATGTCCTATATCTTTTAAACCAAGTGCTACGTATTCAGCAGAGCCACCAAATAATGCATTCCCAATAGCGTGAGAGAGACTCACTCCTAATGCGCGCACTGAAGTGGGAAGCATTGCTGATTTTACGACACCAGAGATGGATGTATACATGCTCATAATAGAAAGCATTCCAATAATGACGAATAAAGCAACCCATGTACTCTGCGTGTTGCCGATTATACTAAGCCCAGGAAATGTCGTGAGTGCAGAGAGTATACTCCAAATGATGAGTAAAGTTTTTGTGCCAATTTTATCTGCTAATACACCTGCTAGAGGTTGAAAGAGTACAAAACAAATAGTGCGATAGTCATTATCATTGTGGCAGTATGTTTATCAAATCCAGTTGTTGTGACGAGGTATTTTTGCATATAAGTGGTACAGGTGTAAAAGGTGAGAGATCCTCCTGATGCAAAGAGAGCAATGACTACAAAGGCTTTACTGTGTTTGCTAAAAAGCTCTTTAAGACTGCCTGTATGTTTTTTAGAGCGGCTTTCTTTGGTGGTTGTTTCATGTCGCGAACGACGCAAATAAATGGCAACCAGTGCTCCACATCCACCGATGGCAAAAGGAATACGTCAGCCCCATGTTTTTAACTGATGTTCATTAAGGTAAAGCGCTAGAATAAAGATAATAAAACTCGCGAGAAGTTGTCCTGTAATCAGTGTGCCAGATTGAAAAGAAGCAAAGAAACCACGATGTTTTTTTAAGGAAACTTCGCTCATATACGTTGCTGCCGTGCCATATTCACCACCTGCTGAGAGATCTTGCATCATTCGAATTAAAAGCAGAAGGATTGCTGCTGTTATGCCAATGGTTTCGTAAGTAGGGAGTATGGCGATAAGAAAAGAACCACCACACATCATAAAAATAGATATGAGCATTGAGTTTTTACGTTCATAACGATTAGCAATGAAGCCAAACATCCATGCTCCAATCGGGCGCATAAGAAAACCAATGAAAAAGACTCCTGCGCTTTTTAATCATTGTGTCACAACATCACCATCTGAGGGAAAAAATTGTGATGCAAAATAAATTGACGTAAATGAGTAAACATAAAAATCATACCATTCTACGAGGTTTCCCGATGCACTGGATATGATAGCAAAAATACGTTTTTTTCTATCATGAGATGCTAAAGTTGTTTCGTTTTCCATGAAATGTTCCCCTTTTAGATTCATAGTTTATTGTTCTAGTTAAACTTGTTCTACGATTTGTATCAGTAAAATGCGATTGTAACATGATAATTCTTATGTTTGAGAGGATACCTTTTGAAAATTTTATTTGTAATAGGATAAAAGCCTATCATATCGAACATAAAGAGGGGGGGCGTTGAAAAAGAAGTTTACGCTGAATGAAATATTGCTGACAAGGGTGTCTAAACAGTTGTTTTAAAAGTCGATGATGTAGGAAATAGGTCGCAGAGAAAGTTTTGTAACTTTTTGTTATTACAGCAGTTAACAATTAAAAATATTTGATAAATTTTAAACGGGATTTTTATAGGGGTATTTTTACATTCTGTAAAAAGAGTATAATATTTCTTCCTATACGGCAGATGACAAATAAATGACAAGAAGTTAATTATTTTATATATCGTAGTTTTTTTCTTCATTTTTTATATTGTTCATAAAAAAAAAGCCCAATATGTTGGGCTTTTTTGTTAACATAAGAGTTTAATGAATATCATCTCTTTGAAGGTATCCTGTTTTTCGAGCATCTGGCATCAAGGCAACTGCGATAAATGCAATGATCATCATGCCGGTTATGTAAAAATAGAAGACGGTTTCATATCCAATATCTTTTAAGCCGAGTGCTACAGCTTCGGCTGATCCTCCAAACAGTGCATTGGCAATAGCATAAGAGAGACCAACTCCCATGGCGCGTACTGAAGTGGGGAACATTTCTGCTTTTACGATACCAGAAATAGACGTATAAAAGCTCATAATGCATAGCATTCCGATAATGATTAGAAGAGCAGTCCATGTATCGTTGGTACCAGCAATCATTTTAAGTCCAGGAATTGTGAAGATAATAGACAAAACACTCCACATGAGGAGTGAAGTTTTTGTGCCAATTTTATCCGCTAGAAAACCAAATGCAGGTTGAAGTAACATAAAAACGAATAATGCAGCAGTCATTATAGTTGTGGCAGTATGTTTATCAAACCCAGTAGTTGTGATCAGATATTTTTGCATATAAGTGGTATATGTGTAGAATGTCAGTGATCCTCCAGCGGTAAAGCCAATAACGAGAAAAAAAGCTTTTCTATGATTGCGTAAAAGCTCTACAAGACTACCAGCATGTTTTTTAGAACGGCTTTCTTCTGTGGTTGTTTCATGAAGTGAACGGCGGAGATAAATAGCTACAATTGCTCCTAATCCACCAATTGCAAAAGGAATACGCCACCCCCATGCTTTTAATTGATCTTCTGAAAGATAAAGCGCTAGAATAAATATAACAAGGCTGGCTAAAAGTTGGCCACCAATAAGGGTGGTGTATTGGAAAGAGCTAAAGAATCCACGGTGATTTTTTAAGGCAACTTCACTCATATAAGTTGCTGTAGTGCCATATTCCCCACCAACCGAGAGCCCTTGAAGCATTCGAAGTAAAAGTAAAAGAACTGCTGCGGTCATTCCAATGGTTTCATAGGTAGGAAGTACTGCAATTAAGAATGAACCACCACACATCATAAAAACAGAAATAAGCATTGAGCGCTTGCGTCCATAACGGTCAGCAATAAATCCGAACAGCCAACCGCCAATTGGACGCATTAAAAAACCAATGGCAAAAACACCTGCAGCTTTTAAAAGTTGTGCAACCACGTTGCCATCTGAGGGAAAAAATTGTGATGCAAAGTAAATCGATGTAAAAGAATAAACATAAAAATCATACCATTCAACAAGATTACCTGATGCACTGGATACGATAGCAAAGATACGTTTTCTCGTATCATGCGGTGCTAGAGTTGTTTTATTCTCCATAAGTCTATCCCTTTAAATTTACGTCTATCTGTATTTTATTACCCCTGTATTTATCCCCCTAGGAGTTGTCTACAGTATTTTATCTTTTGCGTCAAAAATTTAATCGAATCATGGCAATTTCTTGTGTAAGATATTGGAGAAGAGAAATTTAAATTGTATTTTTATGAATTTTACAGTTTCTATTTTCTATAATTAAGAGAATCGGCGATAATATCGATATGAAAAACTACCTTGATCTTTTATCTGATGTTTTAAATCAGGGCATTGATCGTACTGATCGAACCGGTGTTGGAACGCGGTCAATTTTTGGTTATCAGATGCGATTTGATTTACAGGCTGGATTTCCATTGTTAACGACAAAAAAACTGCATTTACGTTCAATTATTTATGAGCTTTTGTGGTTTCTTAAAGGTGATACGAACATCGCTTGGTTGAAGAAACATGGTGTATCGATTTGGGATGAATGGGCTGATGAGAAAGGTAATCTTGGTCCTGTTTATGGTTATCAGTGGCGTTCTTGGCCTGCTCCTGATGGAAGACATATTGATCAAATAAGTAATCTTTTAACTATGATTAAGAAAACTCCTGATTCTCGTCGCTTAATTGTATCGGCGTGGAATCCCGCATTGATAGAGGAGATGGCTCTTCCACCTTGTCATTGTTTTTTTCAATTTTACGTTGCTGATGGTAAATTATCCTGTCAACTTTATCAACGTTCCGCGGATATTTTTTTAGGTGTTCCATTCAATATTGCTTCTTATGCGTTGTTAACAATGATGGTTGCGCAAGTGAGTGGACTTAAAGTGGGTGATTTTATTCATACTCTTGGTGATGCGCATCTCTATTCTAATCATTTCGAACAGGCAAAATATCAATTGTCCCGTGTACCAAATGCTTTGCCATTTATGCGTATAAATCCAGAGGTAACAGATCTTTTTTCTTTTAAATTTGAGGATTTTGAATTGCTTAATTATGAAGCGCAACCACATATCAAGGCTCCGGTAGCGATATGACTTTTCCTATTTATCTCATTGCGGCTGTTGCAGAAAATGGTGTGATCGGTTGTGAAGGAGCTATGCCTTGGAGACTGTCGACAGATTTGCAACGCTTTAAGGCTTTGACTTTTGGTAAACCTGTTATTATGGGGCGGAAGACGTGGGATTCTCTTGGAAAGCCGTTACTAGGGCGTGCAAATATTATTATTACACGTAATTGCACATTGAAGGCTGAAGGCGCTATTATCGTTCATTCTCTGTCTCAAGCTTGTTCTGTGGCAAAAAGGCGAGCAGCTCAAGATGGTGCGGATGCAATTTTTATTATTGGTGGTGGTGAAATTTTTCAACAAGGGTTGCATATTGCCGATAAAATATTTCTTACAGAAGTTCTTGCTTCTATTAAAGGTGATAGTTTTTTTCCTGTTTTCGATAAAGAAAAGTGGACTCTTGTGCAAACACAATATATTCCAGAAGGAAATAAAGACAGTCATCCGACACGGTTTGTGGTTTATGAGCGGAAATAACTGTTTGTAATGAAGTGGAAAAAGCCTGTCAGTTACATTGTAATCAGATTAGAAGCACCCTATAAGATCTAGTGAATTTGGTATTTGATGAATGGTAGTCAGTTAAAGAGGTAATGATGCCCTGGACGAATCAAAATGGTGGCGGCCCGTGGAGCGGCGATAAAAATAAACTCGGTGGTGACAAAAAAACATCTGCTAAGAATGTTTTTGGTTCTGGTGGTGGTAGCGGTGGAGGGAATGGTTCCAATCTTGATGATCTTTTGCGTAAAGGGCAAGATCAATTTCAGCAGGTTGGAAAAGGTGGGGTGTTTGTTCTTCTGTTTCTTTTTGCTGTGCTTTTTTGTTTGTATCAGTCTTTTTATATTGTCCAGCAAAATGAACAAGCGGTGGAGTTGCGTTTTGGGGTGCCTAAGGAGGGAACTATCGGCGATGGTTTGCATTTCCATTTTTGGCCAATAGAGACTTATATGAAAGTGCCTTTAACGGAAAAAACAATTGCAATTGGTGGTCAACCTGGTCAGGCTCAACAAAGTGAAGGCTTGATGCTTTCGAGTGATCAGAATATTGTTAATGTCAATTTCTCCGTCTACTATAGAATTTCACAACCAGGGCAATTTTTGTTCAATGTGAATGATCAAGAAGGAACAGTTCGTCAAGTTGCTGAGAGTGCGATGCGTGAGGTCATTGGTTCAAGACCCGTTGATGATGTTTTACGTGATAAGAAAGAAGAAGTTGCCAGTGACGTTAGAAAAATTATCCAGTTGACTGTAGATAAATATCAACTTGGTGTTGAAATAAGTCGTGTATCCATCAGTGAAGCTGCTCCTCCTACAAAGGTTGCGGCGGCGTTTAATTCTGTCCAGCAGGCAGAGCAGGAACGTGGACGAATGATTGAAGAGGGAAATCGGGTGCGTTTTACTAAAATTGGTTTAGCAAATGGTGAGGCTTCACGCACACGGGAAATCGCAAAGGGTGAAAAGGCGCAAATGGTTGAAGAGGCAAGAGGGCGTGCGGAGCGTTTTCAGGCTATAGCACGTGAGGCGGCAATTTCACCAGAGGCTACGCGTTATCGTCTTTATATGGAAACGATGGGGCGTATTCTTTCTTCTCCCAATAAGTTGATTCTTGATCAAATAAATTCTCCAGCGGTGCCTTATCTTCCTCTGAATGAATTGCTGCGCAGCAATTCATCAGAAAACGTGAAAAAAACATCGACACGTTCTATATCGCTTTTGGATTCCCGTATTTCTGGAGGACACTAATGATTCAGCAATCTCGTTTTTTGTTTATATTGAGTCCAATCGTGCTTCTTTTGATGATTTTATGGATGTCGCTTTTTATTGTTTATCCTCGTCAACAAGTGGCAATTAAGCGTTTTGGGCAAATTGTTAAAGTAGAATCTAATCCTGGGCTTTATTTTAAGGCGCCCTTTGTGGATAAGATGATCGTTGTTGATAATCGATTGTTGCGTTACGATGTTCCTACACAATCTGTACAGGTTCGTGGTGGTGCTTATTATGAAGTGGATGCGTTCTTTATTTATCGTATTACAGATCCTAAATTATTTTTACAGCGTATTGCTTCAGGGCGTCCGCAGATTGCTGCGCGTGAAAATCTTGCTCCGCGTTTTATTGACGCTTTACGAGCCGTTTATGGTAAACGAGAATTTAAGGCTGCTTTATCCGATGAACGGGGAGCGATGATGGCGGAAGTGCAGCGGCAATTTTCTGTAGATGCTGGTTCATTAGGAATTACTATCGTCGATGTGCGTATTCGCAAAACTGATTTAACGGATGCTGTTTCAGAAGATGTTTATCGGCAAATGGCAGCTGAACGTGAGGCGGCAGCAGAAAATATTCGTGCACGGGGACAACAGGAGAGAGACCGTATTGTCGCGGAAGCTAATCGTGAATATGAGGAGATTGTAGCAGCTGCAAAGCGTGATGCTGAAATTACTCGTGGTGAAGGTCAGGCTGAAAGTATTCGCCTTTTATTAAGTGCTAGAGAAGCAAATCCGTCTTTTTATGATTTTTGGTTGGCAATGGAACAGTATAAAAATTTGGAACATATTTCGATGGTGGTCTCACCAAACGAAAGTTTCTTTTTGTATTTCCACAATCCCTTGCAGGACAAGAAAAAGTTGCCATCAAATATGAATACGGGCTTTAATAAAACTGATCCAAAATCGGGGGAGAGTAAAAGCAACAGTGGATTGTGAACACGCGTTTTTGCATGAGAGATGCGATCTATTGTTGTTTTCTTTTATGATCAAAAGGTAGAGTGTTGAGCCATAATAATTTTACATAAATCAATTGAGTGAGGCTCTTTGCAGCATTTTGTTAAAGGCATATTATGGGTAGAATTGTCGTAGATAAAAATACGTCTTTGAGGCTTTTTGTCACAAGAGTTGTTATCTGTGCGGTTTTGTTTTTATCAGGGTCAAGCAGTTTGTCTTGGGGAACAGAAACAAAAGATACATTTCTTTCCGTTCCAGATTTGGCTGCAGAGCTTTTAGAGACTGTTGTCAATATTTCTACAACACAGACCGTTGAGGGTACCGAACAAGATGAGAATAGTCTGGTGCCTGTTATTCCAGAAGATTCATTATTACAAGAATATTTTAATGATTTTTTTGCACCAAAAGATGATCAAAAAGATAGTCAGTTTCAAAAAGTACGCTCTTTGGGATCTGGGTTTGTGATTGATGCACAAAGAGGGCTTATCGTTACAAATTACCACGTTATTGTTGATGCCGATGATATTGAAGTGAATTTTACCGATGGTGCAAAACTAAAAGCAAAATTGCTTGGAAAGGATAGCAAGACTGATTTGGCGTTGCTGCAAGTGGATGCGAGACGTAAAAAGTTAAAAGCTGTCCGTTTTGGTGACTCAGAAAAGGCGCGTATTGGTGATTGGGTTATGGCTATCGGTAACCCTTATGGTTTTGGTGGAAGTGTGACGGTTGGTATTATTTCTGCACGCAATCGTGATCTTAATGCTGGCCCTTATGATAATTTTATTCAGACAGATGCAGCAATTAACCGAGGCAATTCTGGTGGTCCTTTATTTGATAGAAATGGTGAGGTCATTGGCATTAATACAGCGATTGTTTCACCTTCTGGTGGGTCTATAGGTATTGGTTTTGCTATACCATCAGATATGGCTCTTTCTGTCATTAATCAATTGCGCGATTTGGGAGAAATAAGGCGTGGTTGGTTGGCTATACGTATTCAACCGGTGACGGATGATATTGCAAAAAGTTTGAAGCTAGACAATGCTGTGGGAGCGTTGGTTGCTAGTAAGATAGAACAGGCGGATGTGGATAATAGCCAATTACAGACTGGAGATGTTATTCTTTCCTTTGGAGGTGCGCAAATTAAACATGCGCGTGACTTACCTCGTTTAGTAGCAGAAAGTTCAGAAGGAAAAGTGGTGGACGTTACTGTTTTGCGAAATGGAGAGAAAAAAACAGTAAAAGTTAAGCTTGGACGTTTGGTTGAGACAGATGCAAATGAGGATTCACAACAAGAATCCGGTGATGAAAAAAGCGATACTGTATCGAAAAATGTGACAATGCAATTTATGGGAATGACATTATCTGAACTTACAGCGGATTTGCGTCAACACTATTCCATTACGGATAAACTTAAAGGATTGGTAGTGACATCTGTGGCAAAAAATAGTGCGGCGGATAAAAAGCGTATTCACGTAGGCGAAGTGATTGTTGATATCAATCAAAGTTCTGTCACAAAAATTGATGAGGTTAAAAAACGTATTCATAAATTACGTGAAGCTGGACGCAAAAATGCTCTCCTTATCATTGCTCGCCCAGATGGGGAATTACGGTTTGTAACCATTTCAATGGATTGATGTTGAGATGATTGATATTTTGGAAATTCATTTTTGAGATATGTGTTTAATCATTTGTGTTTTTTATCGCTTCTAAAATATATGAAATTTGGCAATTTTTTCTCCTTGGTTTTTAATAATCTTTACGTAGAAGAATTCACCTCGGAACGCATTATCTGTAATCTTGGCTTTGGGGTGATGAAAAAATACTTGCAAGAGAAATGAGAGTATGAAGGCAATGATCTGCTGTGTGTTTTTTATGGATTAGAGTATCATCTCTATTTTGTATAAAAGATGAAACTGTTTGATTGTATAGGTTAAGCTTGATATTATTTTGGCATATGATTGCAAAGAGTATGTTTGTTTATGACAAGCAGCGCGCCAAAGCTTTTGTAGCTGTATTTGTTATTAAGTGATAATAAAAAAGCAAAGCTTTAAGATTTTTGGCTATTATTTCATTTTTTAATCCTTCAAAGAAAGTAGAATTGCTATAGGCGCGTTTTTTGTGCCTTCTATAGAAGTTTTTAGTTCTTTTGTTTAAAGAGTTCATTTTATGATAGTTTCGGTGAAATGTAAGGCCTTTGGGAGATGCATATTGAAGTAAGGTTGGTTGATGGATAGAGGAATTTCCATTCATGACGCAGAGAACAGTGACATTAATAGCAGGGCCAACTGCAAGTGGGAAATCTGCGTTGGCTTTACAAATGGCTCAAGAAAAAAATGCTGTTATTATTAACACGGATTCCATGCAGGTGTATGATGTTCTCAATATTTTAACAGCTCGTCCAACAAAGGCTGATACTGCGATTGTTCCACACTATCTGTATGGTCATGTGAATCCTGCTGTGAATTATTCAGTAGGAAAATGGTTATGTGATGTTGAGAAGTTGTTGACTAGCTTTACATCGAAATCACTTATTTTTGTTGGTGGAACAGGACTTTATTTTCGTGCTCTTCTAGAAGGGATGTCAAAAATTCCTCATGTTTCAGATGTTGTGCGACAAAAATGGCGACTTCAGCTTGATCAAGAAGGGGCGGAAACTCTTTATCGCCAGTTGTTGCTGGTTGATGCAGTTCTCGCTGAGAAAATTTCTTCACAAGATGGGCAGCGTATTGTTCGTGCTTTAGAGGTTTATGATGCAACAGGTAAGAAATTAAGTTGGTGGCAAAAGCAAAAAACAACACCTCTTATTTCATCAAATGTTTTAGAAAAATTTCTTCTTATACCACCACGTCAATTGCTTTATCAACGTATTCATAAGCGATTGGACTCTATGATTGAGGGAGGAGCTTTAGAAGAGGTTATGGCTATAAAAAAGCTTGAGCTTTCTCCTTTGTTACCAGCGATGAAGGCTATTGGTATAGCTGAATTTATTGCGTATTTGGATGGACAGAAAAGTTTTGAAAATGCTCTTGAAATGGTAAAAACACAAACAAGGCGGTATGCAAAAAGGCAAATGACATGGTTTCGTAATCAATGTAATGAAGAATGGAAGCTTCTTTCTTAATAAATGATTTGAAAAACTCAAAAAGAAATTGAAAAAAGTTCATTATCAAGGGAGTTTTTTGGGAAATATAATTTTTTATTGACGGATGCGATCAATGTGATTAGAAGACTGCCTTTACAGGAAGTATTTTCCTTATAGTTTTTGTGCATCGGAATAAGGGGGGTAATCATACAATAGGTGTTTTTGTGTGTAGTAGGCTCTCTCAGAGCCTTTTTTTATAGGCTCCTGCGGGAGCTTTTTTATTATGCTATCAAATAAGCGAGTGGGAAAAATGACAAATCATCCAAAAATGCAACAGAGTGAGGACGGAAAAAAAATGTCTGGTGCTGAAATGGTGGTTCAAGCTCTTATTGATCAAGGAGTTCAACATCTTTTTGGTTATCCTGGTGGAGCTGTGCTCCCTATTTTTGATGTACTTTATCAACAGGATTCACTGCGGCATATTTTGGTGCGTCATGAACAGGCAGCAGGTCATGCTGCTGAAGGTTATGCACGCAGTACAGGTAAGGTAGGTGTTATGCTTGTGACTTCTGGTCCAGGAGCAACGAATGCTGTGACACCTTTGCAAGATGCACTTATGGATTCTATCCCACTTGTTTGTTTTTCTGGGCAGGTATCGACAACCGTGATTGGAACAAATGCATTTCAAGAAGCTGATACGGTTGGTATTACAAAACCCTGTACGAAACAGAATTGGTTGGTTGAAGATGTCAATGATCTTGCTGCCATTATTCATGAAGCTTTCGCTGTTGCTCAATCAGGGCGTCCAGGGCCTGTTTTGATTGATATTCCGAAAGATATCCAATTCGCTTTTGGTATTTATAGAACACCTCAAGTTTCTGCATCTCGGTATTCTTATCTACAGTTAAAAGGGAAGAGTGAGGCACTTGAATCCGCTGTTTCTTTATTAGCAGCAGCAAAGCGCCCTGTTATTTATTCTGGTGGTGGTGTTATTTTATCAGGCCCTCAAGCTGTACAGCTCTTGCGTGATTTGGTTCAGTTGGGAGATTTTCCGATTACTTCAACACTCATGGGACTTGGTGCTTATCCAGCTTCTGATAAAAATTGGCTTGGAATGCTTGGAATGCACGGAACCTATGAGGCGAATATGGCCATGCATGATTGCGATGTCATGTTAGCTGTTGGAGCACGGTTTGATGATCGTATCACTGGGCGTCTTGATGCTTTTGCCCCTCACGCGCGTATTATCCATATTGATATTGATCCTTCTTCTATCAATAAAACCGTAAAAGTGGAAGTTCCACTTATTGGTGATGTGGCTGATGTTTTGAGAGAGATTAATCAACGTTTACATATGCATAAACCAATATTTCATCATGAGAGTCGTGATGCGTGGTGGAGGCAAATTAAGCGCTGGAAAGCCCGTAATTCATTGGCATATATGGAAAAAAAAGATGTTATTATGCCACAATATGCTCTTGAGCGGCTTTATGCATTGACTAAAGATACAAATGCTTATGTGACAACGGATGTTGGACAGCATCAAATGTGGGCAGCACAGTATTATCGTTTTGATAAGCCAAAACATTGGATGACTTCTGGTGGTCTTGGAACTATGGGATATGGGCTTCCTGCTGCTATTGGTGTTCAAATAGCACATCCTGATGCACTTGTTGTGTGTATTTCTGGTGATGCTTCAATTCAGATGAATATTCAAGAACTTGCAACGGCAATTCAGCATAATACGCCGGTGAAAATTTTTATTTTAAATAATCAATATATGGGAATGGTTCGGCAGTGGCAGCAATTGCTGCATGGTAATCGTCTTTCTCATTCTTATACGGAATCGATGCCTGATTTTGTAAAATTGGCACAAGCTTATGGAGCGGTTGGTATCTGTTGTTCAAAACCAGATGAACTTGATGATAAAATTCAGCAAATGATTGAGATTGATCAGCCTGTTCTCTTCGATTGTCGTGTTGATAATTTAGAAAATTGTTTTCCCATGATTCCATCTGGCTGTGCGCATAATGATATGCTGTTACCTGATGAGGCACATGATGAAGCAATTGCAAATGCTATTTTCGATGAGGGAAGAATTCTTGTATGAAATAATATGTTAACAAAATATTGAAGGATGATGGTGATGAAGCCCTTGGAGTCTTCATCTCTGTCTCTTTTTCGTGGAGAGTTCCTATTATCCTTAGAGCTCATTTTATGATTTTCATTCTTTGTTTAAAGACATGGGGTGTATTATTATTTGTTCATCTCAAAAATGTTATCAGTCGTGTGCACAATTATGATTGAATTTATTTGTACGCGATGTTTGTTTTTTTAATTCATATGTTCACTTTCATAGCTATTTTGTTGCATTTTTTAGATAATACATTGAATTATCTATTATAAATTAGTTATGTTATCTCATCTATGAAAGATTTCATTTTGCAAGAAAAAAGCCACCGCCCTTGAAGGCTGCAACTGTGCAAACCATTATACCTATGAAAACAATAAAAAAGTTTTTCACTCTGTTTTGGTTTTGTATGATGAAATTACTCCAAATCGCTTTTTCAAGGTCTTGATAAGAGAATCCCTTTAGTGGATTGAAAGAAAAAAATAATAAAGATCAAATGCAGCCATAGAAAATTAATTGGCCATCATAGCTTATAATCAGGTAGTAATCTCACCTGATTATGGGGGAGAAATCTATACATATGAGATGTGTCATCTATATATAAACCAGAATAATAATCAACATCATATCATTATCAGGACATTAACATTGAAAATCAAAGACTCTTTCTTTTATATGTTCTACATATCGGTGATTCCATAAATCTGCAGACACAAATACTCTTTGAATCCACCGCATTGGATTTTTATAACAATAAAATGATCCAGAAAATTTATCTCTAGAGCGTAGAGTCATTCTGTTATCAATGTATAATAATCTTCTTGGTTGTACATCAATTTCAAAAGATACAGCCTTAATAGCTTAATGATCTAAAGCTTCCTGACTTTTGCGGCGCATCCAACATCGCAAGATGAGACCTTACATTTGCATAGAACGAAACTCTTGCCTTGCTTTTTGGAACGATCGCGACAACTTTTACTGGTGAGTGATACAAAATAATAAAGATACATCCACCTAAAAAAGAAACGATGGCACCAACCAAAAACACACCTTGTATACCATAAACAAGTGCACTCGCAGGAAGAACTATCCCAGCTAATGCCTCACCTCATGGTAGCTCCGCCTGCCTTATTCCCATTGCAAATCCACGTTGCGATTGTGAAAACCATGAAGAAACAGATTTAGTGCCACCGAGTTGAGCTGAACTATAAAATCCCCCTACAATGAGCAAACAAACCAAAAGGGAAATATAGTTATCTGCGATTGCTCCCAACAACAGAGCGACAGAAACGCCGACCGTTCCAATTCCAATAATATAGCGCTCGTTAAACTTGTCTAGTAATTCGCCAGCTACAAGTAAGCCAATAATAGGTAAGAATTGCGCTGCTGAAGACAACAAACCTATCTGAGAGTCACTCAGCGAGAAATCTTTCTTAAAAAATTCAGCTAAAGGACCAATTCCTTGAACAAAGAAGCAGGCTGATGCTTGAGTGATAGTTGCAACAAACAATACAATCCATCTATAATAATTTTTTTCTATAAATTGATGATTGCTCACGATGTCCTCCCCTCCCATTAAAAAGTATTCCAATAAAGTAGCCTTTTTAATAATGATCGCAAAAATAAATGAGGTATTTTATGCGGATGACATAAAAATCTGTCAATACGATTGGTATTAATATGAAAGCTAAGGAATATGCTTCATTTAAGGAAATAAGCTATTATGTATCGTGCAAATTTGATAGGCTAGCGATATAAGATAAATTTTACAAACATTAGCTTAGCCGACATTAAGCGTTCTTCATAAAAGACGCTATATTTTGGCAAGCTTTTTCCATATAATTCTCAAAGCTTTCTTCAGTCACATAGCCCAGATGCGGTGTGCAAAGAACTCTCTCTGATTGCAATAATTTGCTCTCATATACTGGCTCGCTGTCATAAACATCCAGTGCAAAGTAAGTTGAATTTTCCAAACTGAGTATTTTTTCTATCGCTCCTTTTTCAACCAAAGCTGAACACGCTGTGTTGACAAAAAGAGCATGAGGTTTCATGCGCAATAGATCCTCTAATTGAATGATTTCTCTGGTTTTATCGCTTAAACGTAAATGTATAGATATAATGTCAGGACGTGTAAAAAATTCATCTTTTGAATGCGTAAAATGATAATCTAAATTTTTTGCTTCTTGTGTTGAACGTTCGCTCCCATAAACCAAAATGGACATGCCAAAAGCTTGAGCATATTGAGCAACCATTTTACCAATACGCCCAAACCCGAATATTCCAAGAGTAGCCCCTTTCATTTAGTTGCCAAATGTTGTTTGCCATCGTCCTTTTTTCATATCAGACACAGATTTACAAAGTTTTCTCCGCGCAGACATAATTAAGAGCCACGCAAATTCAGCAGCAGAAGTTGGATCTCCACCACCGTCTAATATTTCAATTCCTAAGTCTCTACAAGCGTCTGGATCAATATGTGAACCTATAGGGCCTGTTTGACAGATTAATTTTAAATTTGGCAGTTTCAGGAGAAGATTTCTATCAACTATAGTCCGCTCTCTGATTAAGATAAGAATATCTATCTCTTTGAGCTTATCTTCTAAATCATATTCTTTACTTAAATTATTTATAACCAGCACTTCATGCGATTTCATTAATTTTTTAATAGACTGTAATGTCAGGGTGGCTTTTTGATAGTCATCTGGAATTAATATTTTCAAGTTAAATCTCCCGTTTCATTGATCAATATTTGCGCTTATTATTTCATTTCTAAAATAACCAAAAAGCAATCTCACCGCTGATATTTTGACATAATACCAAGGTCTACTAACAAATTATCCCCTTTGGTTTTATTATTATTTCTAGCAATAAGAATAGTATTAATCAGCTACTCTTTATAAACTTTAACACATTGAGACAAAAAAAGTTTGACTTAGTAGATGGAGAATTATGTTTTTCTTATATTTGAGAGGCGAAGCTGAAGTGCTGTTCTGGACTGAAAAAAATATCCCAGTTTTCTTATAATTGACTACCAAGAAGGCCATACTTACAAAACAGATTTTATTGTCAAAATAAAAAAACTCCATATTTGTGCGAGATAAATTATGCTTCATATAAGCGTGATGTCTTTCTTTATTCGTTGAGATATAACTTCTTTGTAGCATGAAGAGTCAATTTATTAAATTCATGATAAGAGGAAGATAGGAACTTTATAGGTGTTTCATCATAGGATTAAGTCGTTTTATAGAGAGCTATTTCTACCAATAGGTTTTTGATAGATTTAATTGTTATTTCGTAAGAGGGGATGTCCTTTATTTTTATGTGCAAGAAAGCTGGTTGATTGTGTAAAACATTGCGTACAGTTCATGAGCTTATACTCTTCTTATCTTGTATAAGGGGAATGTTCTATTATGAAGAATTTTCAGTTCCACATATTGAAATTTTTTTTGCCATTCTCTTTAGTTCTCCATATGAAGCAGCAGAAATGTATGTGCTGTTTTCATTTATTGTTTGGATATATATTTAGAGTGTTAAAGTGTTTGGAAGACAAGCTATTGGTACAATGATTGTGCTTGAGAAAATGGTGAGATGACTTGAGATCAAAAATTCTTAAATGATAAAATTTTTCTTGAGAGTGGTTTTGTTGGCAAAATGCTTGCTCTTTTTATACGAATCTTATTTTGATAAATTATGCAATTTTCACGGGAACAGGATAAGGCATTGAAGGCTGTTGGTGCGTGGTTGAGGGAAGGGCGTTCTCCAGTTTTTCGCCTCTTTGGCTATGCGGGGACAGGCAAGACAACGCTTGCGCGCTATTTTGCTGAAACTGTTGATGGTTCTGTTCAATTTGCTGCCTTTACAGGTAAAGCTGCACAGGTTTTGCGTTCTAAAGGTGCAAGCAATGCTTGTACTATTCATTCGTTGATTTATTGTCCGCGTGGAGAAGAAGAAGTTTCCGATGAAGTAACGGGAAAAAAATCTATTGCGCCGACATTTGCACTCAATCGGAAAAGTGCTGCTGCGCAAGCTGCGCTTATTATTGTTGATGAATGTTCGATGGTGGATGAACAATTGGCACGTGATTTAATGAGCTTTCGAACACCAATTCTTGTTCTGGGTGATCCAGGCCAATTACCTCCTATATCAGGAGGGGGCTTTTTTTCCAATGGTGAGCCGGATTTTCTTCTTTCAGAAATTCATCGCCAAGCACGTGATAATCCGATTGTTCGTTTGGCTATGGATGTGCGTGAAGGACGTGATATTGCCTATGGTGATTATGGAGCAGCGTGCGTTATGACACGAAAAGAGGTGGATCAACAATTGGTTTTGGATGCTGATCAGGTGTTGGTAGGAATTAACCGAACACGCCATCTTTATAATAAGCGTTTGCGTGCGTTGAAGGGATTTATATCAGATTATCCACAAGCGGGAGATAAGCTTGTTTGTTTGCGCAATGATCCTGCTAAGGGTTTGTTGAATGGTTCTTTATGGAAAGTAATGACTGCACAGAAGGAAACTGTTAAACCAAGTATAAGCCTTCTTATTAAACCAGAAGAAAGTGAGCGTGGGGTGGCGAAAATTAAGCTTTTAAAAGCAGTGTTTGAAAATCCTGATCATGAGATTTCGTGGGCGTTAAAAAAGAGATATGATGATTTTGATTATGGATATGCTTTAACCGTTCATAAAGCACAAGGATCTCAATGGGATAATGTTGTTTTGTTTGATGAGAGCTTTGCATTTCGCGATATGTATGCGCGGTGGCTTTATACAGGAATTACGCGCGCAGCAGAGCGTTTAATAATTGTTCGCTAGGAGAAGACTTTATTTTCTGGATTTATAGGGGCGAAGCATGTTTTTTCCTGTCTTTAAAGTTGTATACGAATAGAGGAGTGTGCATGGCAATAAAACTTTCTGTCAATCTTAATGCTATTGCTGTTTTGCGCAATCGGCGTAATCTTCCTTGGCCAAATATCAGCAATATTGGGCATATAGCTCTTACAGCTGGTGCAGCGGGTTTGACAGTCCATCCACGTCCTGATGAAAGACATATTCGTTTTGCTGATTTACCAGATATACATGATGTAATTCGCAGCATGTTTCCTAGTGCCGAATTTAATATTGAAGGTTATCCAAGCAATGCGTTTTTGGATAAAGCAGAAAAATATGCTAATCAGATTACTCTCGTTCCTGATGATCCAGCTCAGTCAACTTCTGATCATGGTTGGGATTTTGCGCATCATGCAGAATTTTTAGCACCTATTATTCAACGTTTGAAAGCAAGAAAAATTCGGGTATCATTGTTTGCTAACCCTATTGCCAATGGTCTTGATATTGCTAAAGAGATTGGTGCTGATCGTGTGGAATTTTACACTGGACCTTATGGGGGAGCATTTAACGATAAGCCAAAACAAGATCAAGAGCTCAATAAACTTGTTTTAGCAGCAAAAAAAGCTAAAGAATTGCAATTGGGTGTTAATGCAGGGCATGATCTAACAATGACAAATTTGCCTGCTCTTGTTCATCATATCCCTTGGCTTGATGAGGTTTCTATTGGTCATGGGCTTATTGCTGATGCGTTAGAGTATGGGATGCATGACACTGTTCAACGGTTTATTCGGTTATTGGGGTAATTTTTCTCTATACAATGAGAAATGGCGCTTTTTTATACAATTCTCTTCGTTTGTTAAAAAAATAATTTTGCATAGGTTTCGTGAAATAATATCGTTGCATGTATCATGATAATAACAAAAACGCTAGGCTTCATTGCAAACAGTGGGAAATGTTTTACTATATTCGTTTAGAGAGAAAGATAACAAAGCTTTGTAGCTTTGCAACCTCTTTTAAAGGAGCAGGAACTCAACAGTAGATTTTATGAGAAATATAAGATTTCTATTCGTTTTTGAGAATGTTTTTAGGAAGAAAAAATTTTAGATTTATGCTAGCTGTGCCGTGATGAGGGTAACCATGTGTGTTTGTCAAACAGTGGTTATTCAGGAATCTTTTAAAAAAGCAATTTTGGGTAAAATGATACGGTATTGATTTGTATGAATGTTTTGCTAAGATTCCTCAATTGCAAACTTATTCAGCAAAAATACGCGATGTTACTTATAATGAGGATAGTAAAATTAAAATCTGTACAAATAGTGTTATTAATTATGAGAGAGAAAAAATTGATATAGTATAGTCATGGTAAAGTATAAATATAAGAATGATAGTCCTTATTTATAATTTTTCTTGCTATTCATTTTTATTTGGTTCATGTTAAAAACTGTGTATTGTGTCTTTAATTTAAGGATACAATGCCTTGTTATGCAGAAGAAGAGAATTTTAGTAAATGTATCTTTCTTTTCAGAAGCATTTTTGTACATGTATCGTTTTTGTAGAGCAGCATTTGAAGCCTATTGGGGATCCAGATATGTTTTTGGAAGGTTTGGGGGGCATGTTTTTTTGTATGCAATGTATAAATTTAAAAAGATTGCCTCATTGTTTTGTTATTATAAGCAGTGTTTTTGTTATTTATAGTGTGTGAAGCACTGAAGGTCATTTTTTACTTTTTATTTAATAAAAATAATCTGAAATTTATTTTAAATGTAGAGAGAAGGAAGTGTTTTTATGCGTGTTTATTATGATCGTGATGCAAATGTTGATTTGATAAAAAGAAAAAAAGTAGCCATTGTTGGTTATGGTTCACAAGGGCGTGCACATGCTTTAAACTTAAAAGATTCTGGTGTTCAAAATGTGCAAATTGCTTTGCGTGTAGGGTCGGCGACAGTCAAAAAAGCTACAGTAGATGGCTTTGAAGTTGTGAGTGTTGCTGAGGCTGCAAAATGGGCTGATGTTATTATGATGGCAACACCAGATGAATTGCAAGCTGATATTTATAAAGAACATATTCATGATCATTTACGTGATGGTGCTGTTATTGCTTTTGCACACGGCTTGAGTATTCATTTTGGCCTCATTGAACCTAAAAAAACAGTTGATGTAGTGATGATTGCTCCTAAAGGTCCAGGACATACAGTCCGAAATGAATATCAATGTGGTTGCGGTGTTCCTTGCTTAATTGCAGTTGCACAGGATGCGTCAGGACAGGCCCATGATGTAGCATTGTCTTATGCATGTGGTCTTGGTGGCGGACGTGCTGGGGTGATTGAAACAACATTTAAAGAAGAATGCGAAACTGATCTTTTTGGTGAACAAGCTGTTCTTTGTGGTGGTCTTGTTGAGCTTATTCGAGCAGGTTATGAAACACTAACAGAGGCAGGTTATGCGCCAGAAATGGCTTATTTTGAGTGTTTACATGAGGTTAAATTGATTGTTGATCTTATGTATGAAGGTGGAATTGCAAATATGAATTATTCAATTTCCAATACAGCGGAGTGGGGCGAATATATGTCTGGTCCACGCGTGATTACAGATGAAACAAGAGCAGAAATGAAGCGTATTTTGAAAGATATTCAGACGGGTAAATTTACGTCAAATTGGATTCAAGAATATAAAGCTGGTGCTGCTCACTTTAAAACTATGCGGCGTTTAAATGATAGCCACCCTATTGAAGAAGTGGGTAAAAAACTCCGCTCTATGATGCCTTGGATAAAGTCTAATGCTTTGGTTGATAAAGAGCGTAATTGAAGTTCGATGTGAAACGTTCGCTCAATAGCTTTATACTTTACGTACAAAAAGGGTAACTAAGGTTACCCTTTTTTAATATATGCTTTTTTAGGTATCAATTTATTTGTTTTTTGGAGCTGTTTTTTTTCCGTATAAATAAAAAATACATTATGCCTAGGAAAATAAACCAGAATGTACTGTATTTTAAAGCTGTTAGGGTATCAGGTTCTAATGTCAACAAATAGAGCATGAAAGCAAAAAACACTAAAACAATTCCGCATACGATAACACCTCCAGGCATTTTATAGACGGACTCTTCATGGAGATGAGGATGATTGCGACGATAGACAATATAGCTAATCAAAATGACAGACCATACGAATAAAAATGCAATCGCTGAAATGCAGGTCACAATTGTAAAAGCGCTTATGATGCTTGGAGATGATGATGCAATTGTATACCCTAATAAAATACATAAGCAAGAAAAGAAGAGGGCATTGGCCGGAACATGGAATTTGGAAAGCTTACCCAAAATCGGAGGTGCACCTTTTTGTGTTGCTAGCCCATATATCATGCGGCTGGTAGAAAAAATACCACTATTTGCTGAAGAGGCAGCCGAAGTGAGAACAACAAAGTTCACTAAACCAGCAGCTATCGGAATGCCAGCAAGCCAAAACATTGAAACAAAAGGACTGTTTTCTGGGACAATTTGATCCCAAGGTGTGACTGACATAATCACAGCGAGAGAAAAGATATAAAAGAGTACAATACGAACCGGTATTGCATTAATTGCTTTAGGGAGAACTTTTTTAGGTTCTTTCACTTCAGCTGCAGTTGTTCCAGCAATTTCTATACCAACAAAAGAAAAAATGGCAATTTGAAATCCAGCAAAAAAACCTGTAATCCCTCGAGGAAATATATCTCCACCATTCCACACGTGACTAAGAGAAGCAACAGTACCATTTGGAGTGGTAAAGCCAGTAGCGATCATATAAAATCCAACAACGATTAATGCTAAAATTGCTACGACTTTGATAAGACCAAACCAGAATTCAAGTTCACCGAAAAATTTTACGGCAAGGAGGTTAAGGATTAAAAAGAAGCCAATGCAAGAAAAAACAACAATCCATGGATTGAGTGTTGGCCACCAGAAATGCATATAGTTAATGATAGCAATAATATCTGCAGCTCCAGTCACAACCCAGCTTAGCCAATAGTTCCAGCCAACAAAAAAGGCAACTCCTGGTCCTAGCATATCGGTTGAAAAATCAACCAGAGACCGATATTGTGGATTAGAAAGTAATAATTCTCCCATAGCGCGCATGACGAAGTATAGTGCACAGCCAATAATAGCGTAAACAAGTATAATGGAAGGGCCTGCTACACTGATTGTTTTTCCTGATCCCATGAACAGACCTGTTCCAATAGCACCACCGAGGGCTATAAGTTGTACGTGACGATTATCTAGTCCACGTTGCAATCTTTTATGCGGATCATCTTCTAAATTTTGTTTATCATTCATTTTTTGAAGGTTCCCTTTAATTCTTTTAAAATTCAAAATCACATGAAAAAAGTAATACTGCTTATCGAAGCATGATATAAATAAGGAGTAAAGGAGAAAAACATTTTTTGTGACTTTATGTGGATAAAGACAAAAAATATGGAAATAACAAAGAGATATAACGTCACTCTAAAACAACGTGCTGGGTATTTTCACCCAGCGTTTTAGACGGTAGTTGAGATGACTGATAAATATTTGATAAAAAGACTTGATATTATTATGGCAATTACTTTCAAGCAGTCTTAAACAGTCATGAAGAAATTGTTTGTGGGTTATGGTAAATCCTGAACCATATGATAAGGACTGTCATGGATTATTTTAGATCTTATAGCAGAGAGGTGTTTCCATTTTTAGTTAAATAGAATGTAGAATTGTCATCTTACTTAAATAAAAATCCGATAGCAGAGAGTTTAAATGCTTTTCATGATTATCTTATTTGTTGTCGTAAATGGGGGCAATTTTTGCTTTTACACGAGGTAAGCGAGAAATATAAAGGACTTTTTAAAAGTTGCGAATAAGAACTCCATTCAGATATGTGAACCGCTTAATAAAAGCTTATGCGAGATTCGCACTGATTCTATAAGGAGATCTTTAATGAGAGAAATACAGTGTATGTGTAATATTTTTCTTTTGTATAGCTTATAAAAATTTTTTCTGCATGGTTTGATTAAAAGAGGAAGATTCTTTTAAAAGGCTAAAGACAAATGTTTATTATAAGAATTCATAAATTCTTGTCGATTATTTAGTCGCAAAGTTATGGGAGTGTTTGTTAGATTTTTAAATAGTTTTTTCAAAAAAATTTAGCACTATTCAAAACCTAAAGAAATATGAAAAATGATAAACGGATGCTCTCATAGAGGCATATTAAAAAATCTCATTCCCTCACTCTTAAAAAGATATGATAAATCAATAACTTATTTGTGATATAAAACGCGATGGTGGGTGATGAGGGGATCGAACCCACGACCCGCTGATTAAGAGTCAGCTGCTCTACCGACTGAGCTAATCACCCATAGCTTCTCAAAAAATGAGCATTGTGCGGTTCTATAACGCTCCTAAGGAAGGATGTCTAGATAGTTTTGTTGTTTTTTATATGAAAATAATCAAATCTATAGTTAAATCGGCTATACAGTCAAAAATATCGTACTACACCTCTTGATCTTAGATAAAAATAGACCCATTATAAGAAACTCTGTAAATAAATGTTCTGATTATTATACGGGACTGTAGTTGGAGGATCGCCGAGCGTAATGCCCGAGAAAAATTCAGAGGAGCCTTCTTATAGTTGTAAGCAGTGTAGGCCGTTGTTCTGTTTTATAAAATTTATCAATAACCATGTATATTTAGGGAATATTTTGCGATTGTTTGCATTGAACACAGTCTCTTTGTGTTCAATGTTTTTGATCAATTGTGCAAATGAAGATTCATGAATTTATTTTGTCAATCGCGCGCTTTTAAGCTTTTAAAGATGTTTTTAAAGGATCAACTATAATGGAATGGATCACTGATCCCCATGCGTGGTTTGGTTTGGTCACGCTGGTTTTTCTTGAAATTGTTTTAGGAATAGATAACCTTGTTTTTATTGCAATTTTAGCTGAAAAATTGCCACTCCATTTGCGTGATCGTGCGCGCTTGATCGGTCTTACTTTAGCATTGGTTATGCGGATTTTTCTGCTTACGGCTATTGGATGGGTGATGAATCTTGATACAATAATTCTTTCACTCTCATCTTTTGTTTTTAGTTGGCATAGCCTTATTTTAATCAGTGGAGGAGCTTTTTTGCTGGCCAAGGGAACACTAGAATTACATGAAAGGTTAGAAGGGGTACCACACGAAAGAAAAACAGGGGTTGCTTATGCGGTTTTTTGGCAGGTTATTGTGCAAATCGTGGTGCTGGATGCGGTTTTTTCCTTAGATAGCATTATTACTGCAACAGGTATGATTGCAAAAGAACAAGCTACAGTTATGTATATAGCAGTTATTCTTGCTATGGGAGTGATGATGTATGGATCTGGCGCTCTTATGCGTTTTATTAATCGCCATTCCACTATTGTAATCCTTTGTCTTGGCTTTTTGATGATGATTGGTTTTACTCTCATTGTTGAAGGTTTTGGTTTTCATATTCCGAAAGGATATTTGTATGCTGCTATTGGTTTTTCCGTTCTTATTGAAGCTTTTAATCAAATTGGACGCCGTAATCGTGAAAAGATGATTACGACAAATGATCTACGTGGGCGAACTGCAGATGCTGTGTTGAGACTCTTAGGAGGGGGAAATAAAGACGGTCATCTTGGAGAGACTGTAGATGTCATTGCTGAACAGGCGGCAGCTTCTGAATTGTTTCGACCTGAAGAAAAAGAAATGATTCGCGGGGTTCTCGATTTGGCCGACCGTCCTGTTCGTTCTATTATGTCTCCACGCAATGAAATTGAATGGTTGGATTTAAATAGTGATGAGAATGAAATGCGTGAAGAATTACAACAAGTTAAACATAGTCGTTTAATTCTTGCACGTGAAAAAGTGGACGAATTTGTAGGTGTTGCTTTGACAAAAGATCTACTGTTAAATTTAGCTGAGGGTAAAAAGATCAATTGGAAAAAGGCTATGCGAGAACCTCTCGTCGTTCATGAAAATACGAGCGTTTTACGATTGATGGAGCAGTTGCGTCATTCTTCGATTCAGCTTGCAATTATTGTCGATGAGCATGGATCTTTTGAAGGGATTGCAACACCAACCGATATTCTTGAAGCTATTGCAGGTGATTTTCCTGATGATGATGAAGAACCCATGATTGCAGAAAAACTTGAAAATGGCAGCCTTCTTGTGGAAGGATATGCCGATATCCGCCGTCTAAGTGGTTATCTTGGGCGTAATCTTGTTGATGAGGCAGATCGTTATACTACTCTGGCTGGCTTTATGCTTTGGCAATTTGGTCATTTGCCAAATGAAGGAGAAAGTTTTGAAGCTGATGGTTTGCGCTTTAAAGTTATCGAAATGGATCGCCGCAATGTATCTAAAATTCTTATTTCTCCGCTCGTATAGTTAAAAAAGAGCATTTGTTTTGATAGAAAAGGGATAAGAAAATTTTCTTACTTTATCAATGATGCAAAGAATAGAAAGATTGATAGATTATTATATTGTTGTTAGTTTTTAAACAGTTTTTTGAGTGTATAAAGTATGGATAAGCACAAATTAAATTTTCATGCGTTTCTCTGTTAGAGCAGAAAAGTTTTCTTGCTAAAGGGGAGAGTGATAATCTGCTAAAAAATAAAAATGATGCTGAATTATTGATAAAAAATAGTGATTACAGGTGCGTTATTTCTCCATTTTAAAAGCTAAAAATTCTGTGAAATCTGTGTTTTGATTTTTGTCCAGTTATTTATAAAAATTCTTTTATGAAAATTGTTATAGTGTCTGTTACATGGAAAATGGAAATGACAATATTCGACATGAACAGCCGATAGAGGCTTATAGAATATTTTTCTCTAAAGAAATCCATTTGATGATTTGATAAATGCTTTTATGAAAGAAATTAAAGTATTTGTATATTTTGTATCATGAAATGAATGGAGCAAGAGAGAAGCTTCAGGGCTTAATATAAAAAGATAAATGGCAGTCATTAATGAGGTTATTTTCCATATAGAGGCAAATTTGCTGTAGTTATTATGTTAAAGAGAGAGCTTTCAATGCTTTCAAGCTTATTTCACTATTATGTCCATGTGTCTTATGAAGATGAAGCCATTGTATCTTTAAACTTATGAAGAAGAAAGCAGGCGTCACCATACTCTTTCTTAGCCTCAATCGCTTCAGTTCTCGGTATTTTAGAGCACGATTGGAGGTATTTTTAGCTCTTATCTTTATTTGTTTTTGCTCACTCGCCAATTACGCTTGTGATGTGCAAGAGAATAGTTTTGACTTTTTTAATACAAGAGGGTTTGAAATAAAAAAAACTTGCAATATGAGGAATACTCATTAAAGCTGAAAAATAATACATAATCATTTTGAAGCAATGCATTGTAGTTTTATTTACGCAAGAAAAAAAGAGAAGCATTGTTTTTTATTTATTCAGGCGGTATTTTGCTAGAACGTTTCCAGTATTGTTGAGTTTCAAAAATTGCTACTACAAATAACGAAATGATAAATGGTATAATCAAATAGAGTATTCTAAAGACAATAAGTGCCGCAATGACATCTGTTGGATTTACATTGGGCATTCCCGTTATGAATAAAGCTTCCAAAACACCAACCCCTCCAGCTGGAGCATTGGAGAGGAGGGTTATGGTGAAGGATGTGAGAAAAACACCAAGCACAGAAATAAAATGGATATCTGCGTTGTGTGGGAGAACTGCATATATAATTCCTGCTGCTCCTAAAATCTCTAAAGGACTAATGAGAAGCTGTTGGACGACAATTTTTAACTGTGGGTAGGAAAGTTGAATCTTTTTACTCAAGCGTAAGGGTTTTAACTGAAGCCAACTACCAAAAGTATAAAGTGCTATACAGCCGAGCAGAATTGTACCAACTGTCGTTCCAAGCCATTTAGGAAGCCCGTCATGAATGAGTGTAATAATTTCGGGTTGTAAAATCAAAACAATCCCAAAAAGTAAAATTGTGCCTATCACAAAGGTAAAAGAGCAAAAACCTACGAGTATTGCAATTTCTGTGCCGTTTAATCCTTTCATTTTATATGCGCGATAGCGCACGACTGCACCAGAAAAAACTGAAGCACCAATATTGTGTGAAAGAGCATAGGTAGTAAACGAACATATGGCAATAAAAAACCAAGAAATTTTATGGCCGAGATGCTGCAAGGCAATGCGATCATATCCAGCAAGAGCAGCATAAGCTAAGAGAGAACATGAACAGGCTAAAATCCAGTGTTGTGCACTTAAATTGCTCAAGCGTTCCAACACATCACTAAAAGAAATGGCAGAAAGTTTTATATAAAGAATGCGGATTGATACCAACATCGCTAAAATACCAATAAATGGCCATATAAATTGCTTTATTTTCACGCTTCTTTACCCATTTATATTTTCTGTAAATGTGCTTTATGATTGCGCATATTTTCGATAGATCTCTTGCCCGTTATATGCTCAATTATGCCATTGGCAATCTCTTCATCATCAGTTACTACGATATCTGCTCCTAAATCAACGAGATAAGTTGTGTCTACATCAGAGAGTGCATGCGTGATGATTTGAATATCTTTCTTCATATCGCGTATATTCACTATACATTCTCCTACCTCAATAGTACTTCGCATTGTAATAACAATTTTGTATGCATCGCTTATATTTGCTGCATTCATTATTTCTTGTTGAATGACATTGCCGCAAATTACCTCGAATCCATCTGCCATTGCTTGATCAGCGAGGCGTTTTGATTCTTCTACTATCACTACAGGTTCACCTTTGTCTATTAAAGATAAAGCAATGCATCGACCAATACGACCATAACCAATAATTACAACATGGTTGATTTTTAAGGTTATGGGTAATAGTTCTTGGTCTGGATCTTGCAAATCAATATCGATAACTGTTTGTGCGTCTTGCGCATTAGTAGAAAAATTTTCTAAACGTTTTTTTATTTTGTTACAGGCAATGAAAACAAGAGGATTGAGCAAAATAGAAAGAATTGCTCCTCCAAGAATTAAATCATGGGCATCATTGTTTAAAAGTCCCAAACTCAAGCTTAAACCTGCAAGAATAAAAGAAAATTCTCCGATTTGGGCAAGACTTGCAGAGATAGTCAAAGCAGTTGCATTAGAATAGCGAAAAGCTTTAACAATGAAGAAGGAAACAGCAGATTTTCCTATTATAATAATGAACAATGTTGCAAGGAGAGGGAAAAAATGAGTCAATAGTTTTCCGGGATCAAATAGCATACCTACAGAAACAAAAAAGAGAACAGAAAATGCGTCTCGTAGTGGTAAGGATTCTTCTGCAGCACGATGGCTTAATTCTGATTCACTCATAACCATACCTGCAAAAAAGGCACCAAGAGAGAGAGAAACACCAAATAAATGGGCAGCACCGAAAGCTACTCCTAGTGCAATAGCAAAAACACTAAGACGAAATAATTCACGTGATCCTGATTGTGCACTCATTTTTAGTAACCACGGGATAATACGTCGCCCAATAATAAGCATAAGTGCAATAAAGAGAATAACTTTCAGAATGGTAAGACCAAAAATTCCCCAAATACTTAAATCTAACCATTGAACAAGAGGATCAAAGGATTCCTTTTTTGTACTGCTGAAGATGTTTGCTAATGATGGTATGAGGACAAGTATAAGGACCATCGCCAAATCTTCAATAATTAACCATCCAACAGCAATACGTCCTTTTTCTGTTTCAATGAGATGACGTTCTTGCAAAGCACGCAGCATAATAACAGTACTTGCTATTGATAAAGCTAAACCGAATACTAAACTGCTGCTCAATCCCCAACCCATGATCAGACCAAGACACAATCCTAAAAGAGTAGAAAATGCCATTTGTGCAATGGCAGCAGGGATAACAATCGCTCTTACAGATAAAAGGTCTTTTAATGAAAAATGGAGTCCAACACCAAACATGAGCAAAATGACACCAATTTCAGCGAGTTGGTTGATAATAACGGAATCTATTCTAAAACCACCCGTATTGGGTCCTACAATAACACCGGCTAACAGGTATCCTACCAGTGGTGAGATACGTAAACGGCTTGCAATCATTCCTAGAAGAAATGCTAAACATAAGCCTGCAACAATAGTTGTAATTAATGGTGTATCATGAAGCATGGAGTTATTTACGACTTTTTATCAAAAAATGAATGAATTCGATAGTACTTTCAGTTGAGTTTAGTGTTTGTACGATTATTCCGTCCACGCCACCAATCCCCTAGTAGGAGTAAGATAGGAGCAGCGATAAAGATGGAAGATGAGGTTGCAATCATAATTCCAAAAACCATAGGAAGAGCAAAATTATGAACAGCACTTCCACCCCATATTGCCATAGGCAACATAGCGAGAAGGGTGGTCGCTGATGTAAAGAGGCAACGTATGAGAACTTGGTTAATTGAGAGATCAATGAGTTCACGCAATGGCATATTTTTATAAAGGCGCATATTTTCTCGCATTCGATCATACACTACAACTTTATCATTTATGGAATAACCAACAATTGTTAAAAGAGCAGCAATGGCTGTTAAGTTGAAATCAAATTGAAATAAAGCGAAAAAACCAATCATTTTGGTGGTATCCAAAATAAGTGTTACAATTGCACCAACTGCAAAGAACCATTCAAAGCGCAACCATATATAGAAAGTCATGGCAATTGCTGCGAGAATAACAGCAGTAAAGCCAGCTGTAGCAAGTTCACCTGAAATTTTAGGACCAACAACCTCTATTTGGTCGAATGTAGCATCTGGATAGATGGTTTGTACTGCTGTTTTAACTTTATCAATGGCCGCAGTTTGTTGTGTTTCGCCACCACTTTGTTTTTGCATACGAATAAGCACACTGTTTGCATTATCAATATTTTGCATGGTAATTTCGCCAACATTAAGGGTAGAAAGTTTTGAGCGTAAGGTGGCTAGGTTCGCTGGTGCTTTGGTGGTAATGCTCATTTGGCTCCCACCAATAAAATCAATTCCAAAATTTAAGCCAGGCTTAAAAAACAGAAAAATTGAAGCAAGCGATAAAATGATTGAAACACCAATACCAATGAAGCGTGCTTTCATGAAGCGGAAAGATGTATTTTGTGGGATAATGTTGAAAATAGAGCGAAGATGCAGCGTCTTAATTTTCCATTTACGAATTACCCAAATCATCATAATGCGTACAATGGTGATATTTGTAAACATGGAGATGATAATACCAAGTAGCATTGTGACAGCAAAACCGCGAACAGGGCCAGTGCCAAACCAAAATAGTAAAATAGTTGCAATAATTGCCGTAACATTGGCATCTACAATGGTTGCAAAAGCATGTTTGAATCCACGATCCAAGGCGGCAAAGGCGCTGACACCTTTTCGGCTTTCTTCACGGATACGCTCGTTGATCAGAATATTAGCATCAACAGCAATACCAATACCTAAAATAATACCAGCAATACCCGGTAATGTGAGTGTTGCACCGAGAAGACTTAGTGCAGCAAATGTTAGAATAGTGTGGAGTGCTAGTGCTATATTTGTAATGATACCCCAAACTCTGTAAAGAAAGAAAATAAAAACCGTGACAAAAATAAAGCCGATTATGCCGGTGTAAAGCCCCATTTGGATGGCATCAGCACCAAGATTTGGACCTACAGTTCTCTCTTCAATCACGGTGAGTGGTGCAGGTAGGGAACCAGCACGCAGGAGAGCAGCCAGAGTCGACGCTTCTTTAGGGGCAAAGTTTCCTGTAATTTGTCCCTGTCCGTTGGGAATGACACTATTGATGGTGGGTGCTGTCAAAACTTTGTTATCAAGAACGATTGCAAAAGGAC
This sequence comes from Bartonella pachyuromydis, assembly GCF_039543065.1. NCBI lineage: Bacteria > Pseudomonadati > Pseudomonadota > Alphaproteobacteria > Hyphomicrobiales > Bartonellaceae > Bartonella > Bartonella pachyuromydis. The sequence continues at coordinate 154,727 of NZ_BAABJA010000004.1, forward strand.
GGTTAATATTTTGTCGTGTGATATCTGCAAATATTTTTGCTCCAGCAGAATTCATGGTGAAGGAAATAATAGAACGTCCTGGTATTTGTGGATCAAAACCTGCACGGGCATCTTTAAGGACATTTCCATCTAAAGCGATTTGATCATAAATGGCATAGCGTTGTGTCTCATCGTTATAGCCAGGAAGGATTGAAACGCCTAGGGGTGGATTATCTATATCTACATGAGAAGGGACAAGGTGAAAACTCATCTTAGCAGTTGTGCCTAAAAGATCACGTAGTTGCTTTGGATCTTGTAAGCCAGGTAATTGGACCATAATACGATCCATTCCAACCTTTTGGATGGCGGGTTCTGTAACACCAACTTGATCTATACGACGACGGATGATTTCTAAACTTTGTTCAATCGCATTGTTGATACGATCTTTTATACCAGCTTCAGTCAACATAACACGGATAGTTTCATTTTGCGCACTTATCGTGATGTCATTGGCTGTTGTGCCAAAGCTGCTATGTATGGGAGTGATCAATGCCTGCAAAGCAGAAAGTGCTTTCTCAGTTTGTAATGGATCAGCAATAAGGGCCACAACACTATCTTCAATGATACGAATACTTGAGGTACGGATTTGGTTTTCACGAAAAGTGTTACGCACATTACCTAAAACTATACGTAATTGATCGCGCTTTAGCGTTTTGCTGTCAACCTCGAGGAGCAGGGAAGAACCTCCTTGAAGGTCAAGTCCAAGTGTTACACGGGTGTCAGTTAAGAATTGTGAATTTTTAACCTGTTCTTGCGAAAATAAATTGGGCAAGGCAACGTAAATGCTGCTTAAAAGAATCAAACAATAAAGAGTAATCAACCAACTAGGTGTACGCATGATATATTCCGCTAATAGGCAATCTAATAGTTATTAAAATTAAAGGCAAAAACGATATAAGAAGATCGCTTTATAATTCAAGTAAAAGGGGGAGCACGCTTATTCGTAAAATATTGCGTTTGAAGACGCTCAAATTGTATGCAGATAATTATGCTCGTTCTTAAAAAGAGATTCAATGCTTGGATATCTTGAACAATATTGATGGGCAGAACGGAATCTGTATGGAGTGTTGCAAACTTTTTGTTTTCATTAACATTTGAATGATTATATTCATTTTGTAGATCAAGTGTATTCGCTTCAACTATATTATTTACTTGTGGTTGTTCGCTTAAATAAGCTAGCATTTCTAAGTTACTCGTCAACAACACACCAAAGCCTGCCAAAAGAAGCCAGGTTGTAAAAGGAAGAAAATTTTCTTTTTTGCAATAAAGGTGCAAAAAAAGCATGCTAGAGTATCTCCTTAATCTTATCCCGTTTCACAAGTCTATTGTCATCCTTTCCCTTATTACCAGTATTATGGGATAAGGAAAAGCTTTTATAAGCTTATTCTATAAAAGTTGAAAATATTTATTCTATGCCATATTTTTAGAGTGGCTAGATTCCCGTTTAATACATTTAAGGCAAATATGTATTCATTTTTTAGAAAAAAACTACACGCTGTTTTCTTTATTTTTTGCTTTATCGTTGTATCCAATTGTTGTGTATGGGGGAATCTTGAGCCGCAAAATGCGATTATCGGACAAGGGATTACTTCTTATTCAATTGATAAAATTATTCAACAACAACAGCAGATTATAAAGAATCTTGAACAAAATACAAAAACTTTAGAACAAGACTTTGAAAATAAATCAGAAGATGAGCGAGCTTTGGTGGAACTGTGGTTACGTGCACAAGATATCAGTAAACGTGCCCTAGAAGCAGCATTTGTTTTGCGCACTCCTCTTAATAATATTAATGCACTTCTTGATCAATTCACAGAGCTCCATGATGACTTGAAAAAAACAACGGATGCACGCTCTCAGTTGATAGAGAAAAAAGCTGAAATTAGTAGTATAGTACTTCGATTTGAATCAATCTTTTTGGCTACAAATAGAATAGCTGAACTTGCTCTTTCTCAATCCCGAGAACTTTTTAAACGCACACTTACACATAGGTTTGAATTTTCAATGCCGATGGGCAAAGATCTTGTACAAAAAACAAAAGAGGCTTCCACTGATTTTCTTTTATTGTTGAGTTCTTGGTGGAACTTTGTATTTTATTTCAAGTCATTACAACTGTTTTTTTCTTTTTTTGTTCCACTTTTTATTGCTTTAGGACTTTCTTATTTTTCTCGCAAAATTCTGGTCCATGTACGCTGTCATTTGATGAAGAGCAATGAAGAAATATCGTATTTACAACGCTTATTGGTTGCGTTTGTTTCGGTTCTCCTTCCTTCACTCATATGTGTTGTGTGCGTTTATCTTATCTTATTTTTGTTTCGTAGTTTTGGTTTGAATCTAGGAAAACTCACAACAGTATTCGATATGGTAGGTTATCAAATTGTATTTGTTTTTTTGATTAATCGTTTAGCGGTTGTTCTTTTAGCATCCAATATAACCCGTCTACATCTTCTCAATATTATACCCTCGGCAGCGTATCAATTGGTGATTTTGATTACTTTTTTAGGTGGAGTTTTGGCATTTGATGCTGTTTTTGATAGTATTTATCAAGTTATTTCGGCCTCTCTCTCTTTGACGATTGCAAAAAGTTTTATTGCTGTTTTTCTTTTTGCGATATTGCTGTTTATTATCTCGTTTATACCTTTAGGTTTTAGACGTAAGATTTCTCAAGGGCAAAAAGAACTGCGTTTTTGTCCACTTTATATACGTATTCCTCTCATTGTATTGGGAATATTACTGATTGTGATGAATTGTTTAGGTTATGTTGGTCTAGCACGTTTTATCATGCAGCAAATTATGATTGGTGGGACATTTTTAGTTCTCATGTATTTGGGAATACAAAGTGCTCAAGCACTTGGCATTAAAGGCCAATTTATGAATACAAGCCTTGGTCATACTTTGATGCAATGGCTACATTTAGACGAAAAAACAATGAATCAATTAGGAGGGCTTCTGAGCATTCTCTTCAATTTGATTGTGATTGTATTTTGCACAATGCCAATTGCCGTACAATTTGGCTTTTCGTATTCTGATTTAAAAGCAGTGTTGTGGCAGTTAATGACGGGCTTTCAAATTGGAAATCTTTCCATTTCTTTAATTTCTATTGTCACTGGAATTGTTGCTTTCTCTATTTGTTGGTTTCTCATCCGACGAATTATCCATTGGTTAGATGAAACCGTATTAGAGCATGGGGACTTTGATTCTGGGGTACGTAATTCTATTAAAACGGTCATCGGTTATGGTGGTATTGTCGTATCTGCTTTGATAGGAATGTCAATGGCAGGTTTGGATCTCAAAAATTTTGCGCTTATTGCTGGTGGACTTTCGCTTGGTATAGGGTTCGGATTGCAAAATATTGTGCAGAATTTTGTATCTGGGCTTATTATTCTGATTGGAAGACCATTTAAAATTGGAGATTATGTAGAATCTGGTTCAGTGGGTGGTATCGTTAAACGTATCAGTGTGCGTGCAACGGAGCTTGAAACATTGCAGCGTAAGACAATTATTATCCCTAATTCAAGCCTGATCAATAACAATGTCAGTAATTGGACTAGGCGGAGCAAAATGGGGCGAATTGATATTCCCGTTACTGTTTCTTCCAATATTGCTCCAGAGCGTGTTATGGAAATTTTGTTAGAGATTGCTTCTGCAACAGAAGGAGTTCTAAAAAATCCTGCACCACAGGTGAGTTTTACTGCATTTGATAATAAGAAATTTTCATTTAATTTGGCTATTTATGTTCCTAACATTACTTCACCTTCTAAGGTTACAAATGCTCTTCGCTTTGTATTATATAAGCGTTTTGTTGAGGAAGGAATCCTAGAATGCTAAAATATATTCATATTTTTATAGCGGTTACATTATTGGATATTTTGTCTGTGACAGCTTTTGCAGCAACGGTGAAAAATACTGATTTTATAATACAATCTCTCATCATCGTTGAAGGGAGTGTTCCTTTCAATATTTCGTTGAATTCTCAGCAAACGGTTACAATTTGTATGAAAGGATGTTTTATTACTTTTCCTAATAAAGACCGTTTTGCAATAAAGGCAGAAGATAATATAGAAATAAGTGAAGGTAGAGCAATTTTTAAATAAAATAGTTTAAGATTTTTGTTATTAGGTAAAATTAGAACGTACTATAGTACCATTGTCGTAGTGGGTAGGTGGGTGCGTATTTGATAGAATAGTAGGTGAAAAGTCGTGATTTGAATGTAACATAGGTAGGGGTGTTATATGTAAAATTTGTAATGTATATTTTACAGTGATTGTTTTTAAATATATTCTATAATATTTTTTATTAAATATAAAAAGGAAATATTTTAACTTTGTTTATTATTTTTTCTTTTAAAAATTATGAAAGAGAAGATATGTAAATCAATTTTATTATAATAGTAATGGCATTATTTAGTGAACTTATTTATATAGTATAATTATTATACAGTAATTTAAATTATTTTTTTAATTTTATTTATTAGTATTATCTAATTTTTATATAAAAATTAGTTATCAATCTTTATAAAGTTATATCGTATATATATTATAAATATAGATTAAATATAAAATAATTTTTGAATTTATTGTATTTATATTAAATATTAAATTGTACATAATATATAATTGTTTTTGTAACAATTATCATTCTCATTTAAATATTACTTATCACTAAATAAGATATTTATTTGTTCAATTTTGTTGTTTTAAAAATATAACAAGTATTTTTGATAAATTTCTGTAATAATAATTATAGACTGTTTCTATTATAGCTTAAAATGCATTAAAATTTATTTGCTAATCTTAAAATTTGATGTAATGATAGGTTTTAGTATAACTATAAAGGAGTACATAATAATTTTGCAGCATAAGATTTTATAACGCTTTGTTTTTCTGATGTGATTTTTGATTATGTTTGAATTTAGCAATGGGGTATAATTTTATGAATACAAAATTTGTGACAGCATCCGTTTTTTCTTTGTTTTCATCTTCTATAGTACAGGCAGCAGATGTGGTGGTTCCTGAAGAGCCAGTATCAGCTGCTTCATCAGTTGTTGTTTCTCCACCTTTTTCTTGGTCAGGTTTTTATTTTGGAGGACAAATTGGTGGTTTTTCGAGCAAAATTTCTGCAATGACGCCTGATGTTGATGTTCCTCTCTATCCTGATCAGGAAAGTAGAAATAAAGCGTGGGTCCCAGTTGATAAAGAGTATATGCCCGAACTTTCAGGGTTTATAGGTGGTTTTTATGCTGGTTTTAATTTTGATCTTGGTAATAATTTTATTTTGGGAATTGATACGGATATCCTTTTAACAGATCGAAAAGATACAAAAACGACCACTAAAACTTTTGAATCGGGTACTGAAGAAAATGGTACTTCTGGATCTGATGATAAAGGGCATGAAAATGACGGTAAAGAGGTACAGTCTGTAAAAAAACGGGTTGGTGGAGTTTATCGGGTGGGGGAAGAAAAAAATGGTGCAACTTTTAATCATTGTTTTAAGCAAAAATGGACAGGCGCTACACGGGTGCGTGTTGGGTTTTCTACGGGGCGTATAATGCCTTATATCGCTGCTGGTGTTGCTTATGGGCAGTTTCAAGACACCATGTCAATATCAGTTACAGGAGATGATCCTTTTAGTGCATCATCAGATATTACAAAGTCGATGATTGGTTATACGCTTGGTGGTGGTATTGATTTTGCAATAACAGATAATTTTATTGCGCGCGCGGAATATCGTTACTCAGATTTTGGTAAAAAGAAATTTAAGGACGAAATTGAAATTAAGTATAAGACGAATGACTTTCGTGTTGGAGTAGCTTACAAATTCTAATTTTATAAAAATCAAATAGCTTAAAAGGTCCTATCTTGGATAGGACCTTTATTATTTTTGTACTGCGCCTATTTTCTTGATGGAAAATTAGGCGTTACAAACTTGGAATGGTTATAATAATTTAGAATGATGATGGGCAGATAGAAGATTACTCAAACGTTGATTATTTAGAATGAAACTCTTTTAGATGAGAAGGAAGAGCTAAAATATTTAAAAAGAAGATATGATTCGCACTTTTCTATCTTTGTAGGGCTATCTAATAGCATTATAATGGAGTTGCAAAAAGCAATTTAATTTATTTCTAATAAATTACTGAAAAATAAAGGAAAATCCACATGTTGTGGTGCGGACGGCGGGACTTGAACCCGCAAGGTCTTAGACCGGCAGATTTTAAGTCTGCTATGTTTACCGTTTTCATCACGTCCGCGATAAGAGCTCCCTCATAAGCTATATTTTTTATTGAATCAAGAATTAATGATAAAAGAAAAACTTTTCATGTTGAGATAGATTTTGACTGACAATGGTTACCTTTGTCGCTAGAAGGATTTTTAATAATATTAATAAAGTATGAAATGATTGGTGTTATGAGTAAATTTATTCAAGACGTAACGAAAGCTATGAGAGCTTTGCATCATGTGTTTGCTGAAACACCACTTCAAAGAAATGACTTTCTTAGTCAAAAATATGATGCTGAAATTTATTTAAAACGTGAAGATTTAACACCGGTGCGCTCTTATAAAATTCGTGGTGCTTTCAATTTTGTTTCAGAAATGTTGGGTAAGATATCTTCAGATGCTGCATTTGTTTGCGCCTCAGCAGGGAATCATGCCCAAGGAGTTTCTTTTGTTTGCCGCTATTTTAAACGTAAAGGCGTGATTTTTATGCCTGTGACAACTCCGCAACAGAAAATTGAGAAGACGCGTATTTTTGGCAAAGAGTTTATTGATATTCGTCTTGTTGGTGAAACATTTGATCAATGTTATGCGGCTGCACAATCGTTCGCTATGGAAAGTGGGGGGATAATGGCGCCACCTTTTGACGATATTCGTATTATTACAGGACAGGCAACGATTCTTTGTGAGTCTGTTTTGCAATGGAAAAAGCTCAATGGAGAGAGTGAGCCAGATTTAATTATTGTACCGGTTGGTGGTGGTGGTTTGGCTAGTGGTGTGAGTAAGTTTTTATATGAATATGGTTGGAAAACGCAGCTTCGTTTTGTTGAGCCACAAAGAGCTGCAAGTTTTCTTGCCTGTTTGAAGAGTGGAGAACGAGTTAAGCTTGAAAACATTGATACCTTTGTAGATGGTGCTGCTGTGGCTGAAATTGGTGCTTTGAATTACACAATGCTTAAGCAATTTACAGCTGATTCTGTCATTACAGTTCCTGAGAATCGTGTTTGTTCTACAATGGTTGAAATGCTTAATGTCGAAGGGGTAGTTCTTGAGCCTGCGGGTGCTTTATCCATTGATGCTCTTAACAGTCTTTCCTCTCAAGAGTTGAAAGGTAAAAAAATCCTTCTAATTATTTCAGGTGGTAATTTTGATTTTGAACGTTTGCCGGATATTAAAGAGCGCTCTCTGCGTTTCCAAGGGTTGAGAAAGTATTTTATTTTTAGTTTTCCACAACATCCTGGTGCATTGCGTAGTTTTCTTGCCACATTATCACCGGATGATGATATCGTGCGCTTTGAGTATCTTAAAAAATCGGCAAGAAGCTTTGGTTCTGTATTGATTGCAATTGAGACAAAAAAATATAATAATTTTCGTCTATTAGAAGAAAAGTTTCAAGATTTAGGTTGGCGCTATCGTGATATTACCGACGATCAAACATTGTTTGATTTTGTCATTTAAGAAATTGAAATTTTTACTGAAAAAAGAAATATAAAAATGAAGTCTGTTTTTTATTTTATACTGAGTCTGTTTTTATTTTTGAGTGTTGGTCAACAGAGTTTAGCATCTGAGCCAACGGAAACACAAAAAGCTGAGCTTTCAAGATTAGTTGTTGATGCTAATGATGCTGTAAAAAAGAAGGATTTTGCGTCTCTTTCTCGTTATATGCCTGATCGGCTTTATCAGGAGATGGCACGTCGATTGAATACAACAGAGAGTAATTTACGGAATAAGTTTCTGAAACGATTGCGTATTCAATTTAAGGATTTGCCTGCTGATGCTTATCATTTAGATGAAACAAATATCAATTATTTGCAAACTGCTAATGGTACTTTTTATGCTTTGATTCCAACGATTCTTGAAATGGAAGATCGTATTATTGAATATAATACTTTGGCGATTTTTGATAAAATGCAGTGGTATTTAATCTATGGTGGTCAGAAAACCGTACAAAATCCAGTTTTTCTAGAAATTTATCCAGATTTTAATAACGTACATTTACCAGAGGAAACCATAATAAAGAAATGTTCTTCGGATTAAATAACTTTTGTAAAATCCTTGCTTTTTTGTCATTATCCAACGATAATAACAGCGAAGGTATTGAGGCTGGTTAGCCGGCTATTTGTAGAAGAAGGGTTTATATGCCTTTGTCTTGATTTCAAGGTTCTCATGGGTTGCGCAAAGCGCTCACTCTAGCGTTGCTTTACAGATTTAATATGTCAAGATTTCCCTTGCGCGGGTTCTTGAGGAAAAAATTTGGCTTATTACTTGTTTAGAGTTATTAAGCTTAAGGAAAGATTTTATTTTGCACATCAAACAAGAAAATATTTTCACCAAGTTAGGTTTGCCTACTCTTTTGATTAAAAACTTACTCATTGCTGGGATAAATGAACCTAAGCCTATACAAGAACAAGCTATTCCAATGATGTTGAAAGGAAACGATATTTTAGGTATCGCTCAGACAGGTTCTGGAAAGACTTTAGCATTTGGCTTGCCTATTTTGAGTCAGATTTTAGCTTTGGGTGATAAACGTTGTCCTAAAACTGCACGCGCTTTGATTTTGGCTCCTACGCGTGAACTCGCTGTTCAGATCGATGAAACAATTCGTGCTGTTTCCAAAGGAACACATCTTTCGACATGTCTTATTTTTGGTGGGGTATCACGCTTAAAACAAATTAAACGCATGACAGCAGGTGTGGATGTTTTAATAGCAACACCAGGGCGTTTAAGAGATCTTGTTCGTGAAAAGTGTGTTGATCTTTCTCAATCTCGTTTCTTAGTTTTAGATGAAGCAGATCGTATGTTAGATATGGGCTTTATTCATGATGTACAGCATATCGCAAAGCTTTTGCATCAAGAGCATCAGACAGCACTTTTTTCTGCAACAATGCCGAAAGAAATTGTTACTCTCGCAAAGAATTTGCTTAATGATCCAGTAAAAATAGAGATTTCTCCTCAAGGAACGGCTGCTGGTAAAATTACTCAAAAATTATATTGTGTTTCTACGCGTGAAAAAAAGAATATTTTAAGTCAACTTTTGACGAATCCAGCTTTTTCCTCAGTTATTGTTTTTACGCGAACGAAACACGGTGCTGATACTGTTTCACGTAGTTTGGGCAAAATAGGCTATTTAGTTGCGACAATTCACGGAAATAAATCACAAAATGCTCGCCAATCTGCACTAAAAGCTTTTCGTGAGAGAGCAGTACGGATTCTTGTTGCAACAGATATTGTTGCGCGCGGTATCGATGTACTAGGAATAAGCCACGTGATTAATTATGACTTACCAGATGAAGCTGAAAGCTATGTGCATCGTATTGGTCGTACTGGACGAAATGGTGCATCTGGGGAAGCACTTACACTTTTTGATGAGGCAATAGAGAGAACGCGATTGCGTGCTATAGAACGCTTGATTCGTATGCGATTAACGCGTGAAGAAGTTCCAAGACAGTTTGCGGCATTTCCAATAAAACCGATTATGCCAGAAGATGGAGAAAAAGAAAACGGCAAGGAGCCTCGTTTTAAAAAAACTAAACGTCAAAAGAAATTTTTAAATCGCAAAAATAAAACCGAACAATTAAAGGATAAAATTTCTTCATCTTCAAATGAAAGACATAAAAAAGCAAAAGCAGCTGCAAAGCATGCTAAGTCTTTTCATTGTCGCAAGTCAATAAAAAAGGCAGCTTAAGTAAAATATTGAGAAGAGGTCATATATTAGGAATATTTTTCTTTTCGATTTCTTTTCAAGGTAAATGAAAGCAAGAGAAATAGCGAACAACGCTTTTGCAAACGCAGAGAAGTTTTTAAAGATTTTTATTTTTTAGAAGTGAAGAAACATTGGATTTTCGCATAGAATAAATATTTTTTAAAGGTATCTTCTCCCATAATATATTGTAGAGACATCTTAAAAACTCTACTTTCTTCTATTTATTGATAAAGTCTTTATTTCTACAATATGGATAAAGGAAGGACTCTTTGATAAGGAGAAAGTGTGTTTTAGTTTTCTTATGCTAACTTATCGTAGAGAAAACTTAGTAGCTCGTGAAAATTTCATTTAACTACAGTTCTATATTAATGCTTAATGATTGCAATGGGGGCGCTTTGTTTGATATGCATGGCAATTTAAAGAATAGAATGCCGTGTAGTATAATTGATGTTTTAAGAATAGCATTTTAAACAGGATAAAATGGATTTATCTCGTAGTTTTTAAGATACAATATCTGTGTACGTGAAGCACATAGAAATAATATCTGAAAATATAGCTTTGACCATTGTTTTCTGACTGATTCGTCTCTTTGAGAAATTTTTGATATATTTTTTAGAAATTTTCCAAAAAAATCTAAAAGATTATAATTGAACATCAATAAGGGAAAAATCTTCTAATAAAGAGCTTGCGAGAAAAAACATTCTGTCACTTTTATTCTAGTATTCCTCATCTTTAAAAAACACTAGTAAAAACAATGACTTATACACAATAAAAAACAAAATGGCTCCCCGGGCCGGATTCGAACCAGCGACCAACCGGTTAACAGCCGGTTGCTCTACCGCTGAGCTACCGGGGAACACGGTGCCCAATTACTTAACTGCAAGGGCTATAGCAAAGCAATACTGATTTGCAAAGGATAAAATTGCTTTTTTAAAAAAAAATATCATAAACTATAGAAGGAGAGGAAAAAAGAACAGAGAAGATTTCCTCTCTTGACGGATGCGTTGCCTTCCCTTATTGACACTTGATATGTTTCATGAGGCCTCGTGGCGGAATGGTTACGCAGAGGACTGCAAATCCTTGTATCCCGGTTCGATTCCGGGCGAGGCCTCCAGCCAATTAATAAAATGGCTTTTAGGGGTAAAATACGAAAATAAAAGGATTCTTTTGACGGTAAAGCGTTTTATCAGGAGAATGTGCGGCTAGAATCTCATTGTTGACTATAGTGTGCTTTTTTGTAACACCCACAGTAAGGTGTTTTAGGTTCTCATTATCGCCGTTTTGTTGTAGTTTTATTAAAGTGGGAGAAGAGAGACGTGATGGGTGCAGATTTTGCAGAACTTCGCCGCAAAATGGTTGACAATCAAATTCGTACAGTAGATGTAACGAATTTATCAGTTCTTGAAGCGTTTTTAATGGTGCCACGTGAAGATTTCGTATCACAGGATATGAGAGCTTTAAGTTATGTTGACACCGATATTATTGTATCTCCAGCGCAGAATGGGTTGCCTGCCAGCTATTCAATGCGGCCTGCTGCTTTGGCAAAGTTGTTACAGCTTGCTGCTGTAAAAACATCAGATGTTGTTTTAGATGTTGGGGCCAATGGTGGTTATTGTGCAGCGTTGCTTTCAAAGCTTTCAGGAGCTGTTATTGCATTAGAAAGTCATAAAGATCTTGCAGAACAAGCGGCTGAGACTTTAAAGCGTAATCAATATGATAATGTTGTTGTGGTTCATGAAGCTTTAAAGAAGGGATATGCTGTTGGGGGGCCTTATGATCTGATTTTTATCGAGGGGGCTGTTGAGTTTATTCCAGAGAATCTCTTTGATCAAATGAACGATCAAGGACGTCTTGTTGTAGTTGAAGGCTGTGGTAATTCCGGTGTTGCACGAATCTATGTAAAAGAAGATGGGATTATTGCGTCGCGTCGTGCTTTTAATCTTGCGGTAAAACCGCTTCCTTGTTTTTTAAAAACGCCTGATTTTATATTTTAGTGTTTGTTTTGTTTGTAAATAAAAGATAATTTTAATGAATGTGGGGTTTGTGTTGTGTGTATTGTGTTCAAAGTAAACCTGAAATTTCAGGCGTGTGTGTTGCTGGTGTTAAATGCTCTATTCTCAGGATCGGTTTGTGCTGAAACATTGATGGATGCTTTTGCGAAAGCTTATATACACAATGCTAAATTAAATAGTGAGCGTGCTGCTGTGCGTATATCAAGCGATGATGTGGTTATTGCACGTTCTGGGCTCTTGCCACAAATCGAGGGGATGGGAAACTATGGGCGGAGCAAGCCCATGATGGGTTCTTATACTACTTCTGGATCTTTCGGTATAAGGTTAAATCAAAGATTATTTGATGGTTTTGTCACGCAAAATATGTTTTCTTCAGCGCAGGTTAAGTTGCAAGCACAGCGTGAATATTTTCGTAATGTGGAACAAGATACTTTTCTCGATACCGTGACCGCCTATGTGAATGTCTATCAAGCACGTCGTATTGCTGATCTTCGTAGAGAAAATTTGGCTGCTTTGGAAGAGCAAGTTCGTTCCAATAAAGCAAAGCTTGATGTGGGCGAGGGGGGGCGTGTTGATCTTGCTCAAGCGCAAGCTGCCCGTTCGATTGCTGTTTCAGAGCTTAGCCTTGCACGTGCTGATGTAAAATCGGCAGAGGCCGTTTATCGGCAAATTATTGGTTCTGATCCTGAAAAGTTAACACATCCATCTATGGCAAAAAATTTGCCGATCAATCTTGATGTTGCTTATCAAATGAGTGTTGCACAGCATCCCGCAATTCTTTATGCAAAATATTTGGTTGATGCTAGCCGTTACAATGTAAAAGCAAAAGAGGGAGCATTGCTTCCTAAGGTCGATTTTTCTGCAACAGCATCTTATAATAAGATTTATAGTGGTGCTGGGGAGGATGGCGTTTCTAAATCAATAGGATTGTCATTAAGTGTTCCAATTTTTGAAGGTGGGCGCACATCCGCGCAAATTCGCCAATCTAGAGAACAATTCGGACAGGCCCAACTTCAGCTTGATTTGGCTCATAGTAATATAAGACAAGCTCTCACGTCTGCTTGGTTTCAGTTAGAGGGTGCACGCGCATCTGTTATCGCTTATCGGGAGAGTGTACATGCTGCTGAAATTGCTCTTAAAGGTCGTGTTCAAGAAAATCGTGTGGGACAGGCAACAACATTGGATGTCTTAAATTCTCGAACTCAACTCATTAATGCTCAGATTGCACTTGCAAGAGCAGAACGTAATGCTATCGTTGCCAGCTATGGTGTTCAATCTTCCATTGGTAAATTGACTGCAGATTATTTAGGTTTAAAAGCGGTTAAATATATTCAATAATGCTCGAAAATAGCTTTTAGTCTGTGAATAATTTTAAGCTTTAAAAGATTAATCAATCCAGAATTATGTATGTTGGAGAAGAGAGCACTTTAGTAAGTCAAAGAAAGTTGTGTGTAGTACCTTGTTGGTGACGGTCACGTTTGAAAATATAGGGGGAATCATGTTGATCTTATGATTCTTTTGCTTACACTATAAAGTGTGATTCTGTTTTTGTTGCGTCTTTGAAAGGTTTTAAAGTATGGTGCAGAGTTCAAGCGTATTACGTGAGCCGAGTATGGATGAGATTTTGACATCTATTCGTGAAATAATCGAAGAAAATACGGTTCAACCTGAACACTTTTTAAATGACAGTGTTGTAGTAAAGGCTTCCGCAGATCATGCGGGGGTGGCTCCAGAGAGTGTTTATGATACGACCTTATCGGTTGATGATGCAATGAAGGCTTTGGCGGATCGAATTGGTCTTTCTTCTGAAAATCAAGATTTTTCTTTAACGCAAGAGAAAGAGAATATAGAGGCAGAAAATAATACGGTTGGCGTGGATATGCAAAAGGTAAAACTTTCTTCTGAAGAGCAGCGTTCTGTTCATAAAGAAAAAGAATATGGTAATGAGGCATATGTCTCTCACTCAGAAAATGCGGCGGTTGGTCATGTAGAATTATCTGAGTATTGTCTTTCTTCTGCTGAGAAAATTGCAAAAGATGTCTTGCGTCCGGCTATAGCAGAATGGTTGCAAAGTAAATTGCCTGTTTTGCTTGAGAGTATTTTACGTGAAGAGATTGTTAAAGCCATTAAGAGATCATCTTAACTTTTTATTTTTGTGATTTTCATTTTATTTTAGGAGAGTTTTGCGTCTTTCTAGACGCAGGGTGGAAGTTTATTCTTTTAGATAAGTGCGATCACATTTTAGATCATATGTTTTTCAGCGGCGTTATGGATGAGTAGAATGTTAGAAAAAAACTATGATGCTGCTTCTATAGAGCAACGAGTTGCAAAAAGATGGGAAGCTCGTGGTGCCTTTGAAGCGGGAGTAGGTTCAAAAAGTGATTCTGAACCTTTTTGCGTTATGCTTCCGCCTCCCAATGTTACCGGTTCCCTCCATATGGGGCACGCGCTGAATACAACGATTCAAGATATTGTGGTCAGATTCCAGAGAATGCGTGGCAAGAATGTTTTATGGCAACCTGGCATGGACCATGCAGGGATTGCTACGCAAATGGTTGTCGAGCGTCAATTGGCAGAATGTAAAGAGCCAACACGACAAGAAATGGGTAGAGAGAAATTTGTTGAACGTATTTGGCAATGGCGTCACAAAACTGGGGGAGTTATTGCTAATCAGCTGCGTCGTCTTGGTATTTCCTGTGATTGGTCGCGCGAGCGGTTTACAATGGATGAAGGTTTGTCTGAGGCTGTTCGTGAAGTTTTTGTTACGCTTTATAAGCAAGGATTGATATATAAGGATAAACGCCTTGTTAATTGGGATCCTAAACTGTTAACGGCTATTTCAGATCTTGAAGTTGAGCAAAAAGAAGTTAAGGGACGTTTGTGGCACTTTAGGTATCCACTTGAAGGCAAGGTTTTTGACCCCAATAATGCTACAACTTTTATAACGGTTGCGACAACGCGGCCTGAGACAATGCTTGGTGATACAGGAATTGCAGTTCATCCTGAAGATGATCGTTATAAAAATCTTATAGGTCAAAATGCTCTTTTGCCCCTTGTTGGTCGTAGGTTGTTGATTGTTGGTGATGATTACGCAAATCCTGAGGAGGGAAGTGGTGCTGTAAAAATTACGCCAGCACATGACTTTAATGACTTTGAAGTAGGACAGCGCAACAATTTGCGTTTGATCAATATTTTTACAAAAAAAGCGGAGATTTTCCTGCGTGAAAATGAAGCATTTTTTGATGGTTTAACTTTATCCGATGAATTAAATCTATTAGTGGAAAACTTAGATCAAGCTGATCGTTTTGTCGCACGTAGTCGGATTGTTTCCTTGATGGAAGAAAAAGGATATTTAGCAGCGATTGATGATCATCCACACACAGTTCCTCATGGAGATCGCAGTGGGGTACCTATTGAACCATTCTTGACAGATCAATGGTATGTTCATGCTGCAGAATTAGCAAAGCCAGCAATAGAGGCTGTTCAGCAAGGGAAAACGCGATTTGTTCCCGATAGTTGGAAAAAAACTTATTTCAATTGGATGCAAAATATTCAACCTTGGTGCATTTCGCGTCAATTATGGTGGGGGCACCAGATACCCGCTTGGTATGGTCCTGATGGCACAGTTTTTGTTGAAAAAGGTGAAGAAGAAGCTTTGGCTTCTGCTTTCTCTCATTATGGTGAAGTGGTGAAATTAACCCGTGATCAAGATGTTTTAGATACGTGGTTTTCATCCGCTCTTTGGCCTTTTTCAACACTAGGTTGGCCAAATAAAACCACGGAACTCGCTACCTTTTATCCAACATCTCTATCGGTTACAGGGTTTGATATTATCTTTTTCTGGGTTGCTCGTATGATGATGATGGGAATTCACTTCATGGGTGATGTCCCTTTTCCAACCGTTTATGTGCATGCTCTCGTTCGGGATCAGAAGGGCGCAAAGATGTCCAAGTCAAAGGGGAATATTATCGATCCCTTGGAGCTCATTGATCAATATAGTGCCGATGCTCTTCGTTTCACTTTGGCGATTATGGCGGCACAGGGGCGTGATGTTAAACTTGATCCCTCCCGTATTGCAGGTTATCGTAATTTTGCTACCAAATTATGGAATGCTACCAGATTTGCACAGATGAACGGTGTTAAGCATGATCCTGCTTTTAAGCCAGAAAAAGCAAAACTTGCACTTAATCGTTGGATTTTAACAGAGCTCTCTAAAACTGTTTTGGCAGTGACTACTGGCATTGAAAATTATAAGTTTAATGAGTCCGCTAGCGCACTTTATCGTTTTATTTGGCATACCTTATGTGATTGGTATCTGGAACTTCTCAAACCGGTATTTCAAGGTTCCAATGAGGATGCTAAAGGTGAGGCTCAGGCATGTACTGCTTGGGTTTTGGATCAGGTTTATAAGCTTCTTCACCCCTTTATGCCTCATATGACGGAGGAGTTGTGGTCTCTTACAGAAACATCAGGTATGAAACGTGAGGATATGTTGGCATTGGTATCATGGCCAGAGGAAACGTTTATCGATGAAGAGGCTGCTGCTGATATTAATTGGCTTATTGATGTTGTTAG
Organism: Bartonella pachyuromydis; assembly: GCF_039543065.1. NCBI lineage: Bacteria > Pseudomonadati > Pseudomonadota > Alphaproteobacteria > Hyphomicrobiales > Bartonellaceae > Bartonella > Bartonella pachyuromydis. Next base: position 171,271 of record NZ_BAABJA010000004.1, read on the forward strand.
TGAAATTCGATCTGTACGTTTTGAAATGAATATTCCAGCAGGTACGCTGGCACCTCTCATTATTGTAGAGAGTGGGGAATTAACGCAGAAGCGTGTACAACGTTATGATGCTCTTCTGAAAAAGTTAGCACGTATTGAAACGATAGATTTCTCTGATAAAGTTCCATCTGTTTCTGCGCAAATGATTTTTGGAGAAGCAATTTTTTGTTTACCATTGGGGAAATTGATTGATTTGGAAGCTGAACGTGTTCGCTTAAAAAAAGACGTTAGTAAAATTGAACAGGATATTGAAAAAATATCGATTAAATTAGATAATCCTAAGTTTATAGAAAATGCGAGACCGGAAATCATTGAGGCTGAGCGTAATAGAATTGTGGAATTGCGTGCTGCGCAGAAGAAAATATCTGTTGCTTTAGAGCGGTTGGCGTAGTTACGCTTTTTATTCTGCTGTTTTCGTCTTTACTTCAATTATTATGCTCGTTTATTTATGTTTTTTATAAAGAGTGTTTTTCTGTATTTCCGTTTTCATTTTTGGTATTCTCTTACTGATGTTATAAATAAAAACTCTAGGCAGTTTTAGAGTGTTTTTACGTTTATGAAGTTGTGAGTTCATATTATCCTATTGTTCTATAAAAATACTGTGATTTAGAGCAATGATAAAACTTGACTATTTGAGGTGTTTTTTTCACAGAGGTATAGATATTTAGGCGGGGTTTATGAAGTAAACGACTTTGAGATGTAGGTGAAAATTACTCGAGAGAAGTCTGGTTATTTACAGATCGGTACGGATAGGGCGTTTTACCCTTTAGATGATGAAAAGAGTAATGTATTTCTTTGTCTTTTATGCGGTATATTATTCTCGCATTTTAAAAATTTATTCCTCACATATGACATCTATTCTCAAACTGCTTTTTAGTATGTGCGTTTGTCTATTAAGCAGTTTTTCTCTTTCATAATAGAATATTGAAATAATGAGATATCTATAATATCAAGAAATCTGATATGAAATTTGAAATGATGATTTATATTTAAAAATCAACTTTTTGCTTATAAAATAAGGTTTTTTTTTATCGGATATTTGGGGTAAATTTTCTTTTCTGCTAGAATTCTCATTTTAAAATGTCCTGTTTTTCTTACTCCAAAAATTTTCAATCTGTACAAAGAAATTTGTAGCAGATGTCATGATTAAACCGAGATAAAGGGAAAAAGGACAGCGATTATGATTACTTTATTGGGGGCTTTTTCTACAGCTTATGTAACAGATGAAAGTGGTGTACAGTAATTTATTGATAATTCATGCACTTTTAAACGTGGTATAGCTGCTTATAAAAATGGGGAAATAGATCAAGCACTTTTATCATTATGTTATGCTGTAGATATGGGGAGTATTGGTGCAAATTAGGAACTTGGTTGTATTATATAAAGGGTGATGCTGTTCCTGAAGATGATTATACAGCATACAATTTTTGGCACATGTTGTTGAAGAAGGGATTGATCTTGGTTCGGAGGATGAGAGTTAGGTTTCTGATGCATTGGTTAAACTTGCGCATTATATAAGAAGAAGTATTCTTCAATCAGCTGTAAATCCCAATCCTTCTTATGCGATCTTTTCTCTATGCGGGCTACAGTGAACTATGGGAATCCCAAAGCACAATGTTATGTAGGAAAAAATTTTCAAAGGAACAGGGGGGGCAGAAAAATCTTGTACAAGAAGGCACGCTGCTTTTAGTTTTCAGAAAAAAAATCCTTCAGCTCAAGCAATGTTTGAAAACGTGCCGATTCAAGAAGGAAAAACAGCGTTTAGTACCGCGATGTTTTAACAGCAGCTTATGGAAAAGCTAGGGCAGAAGATCGAAATTGGACTGATCCTCTGCAAGAGCGTTCTTTTGCTCTTTGTAATGAATTCGAAAGATGTACGGCACTCTCTTTGATCCCTGATATTATAAAAAATAATAATTTTGAACATTCTACAACAACACGTCTTTAGTGATTCAATATAGAAAGAGAGTATTTTATAGTAGAGCAAAGATTAATGGCTAAGGATTTTGGATAAAAAGTCTTGTGCTCTTGGTGTTCTGGATTGTGGATTAGAAAAGAACTCTTTAGATGAGCAGTCTTCAAGAATTTTTCCTTGATCCATGAAAATAACACGTTCAGAAACTTTTTGCGCAAAACCCATTTCATGTGTTACGCAAATCATCGTCATACCTTCTTCTGCTAAGCTGATCATGACATCTAATACTTCACCTACCATTTCAGGATCTAGAGCGGAAGTTGGTTCATCAAAAAGCATAATGAGTGGATCCATAGTTAAGGCGCGAGCAATAGCAACACGTTGTTGTTGGCCTCCAGAAAGTTGACCAGGGTATTTATTTTTATGTTCGGTGAGTCCAACGCGTTCAAGGTACAACAAACCACGTTCAAGTGCTTCTTTTTTATTGCGCTTTAATACTTTGATTTGTGCAATGGTCAAATTCTCTGTGACCGATAAATGTGGGAAAAGCTCAAAGTGCTGAAAGACCATTCCTACATGGCTGCGCAATTTAGGAAGATTCGTTTTTTTTGAATGAACGGGTGTTCCATTAATCCAAATCTCACCTTTTTGAAAAGGAACAAGAGCATTAATTGTTTTAATGAGCGTTGATTTCCCTGAACCTGATGGTCCACAAACAACAACAACTTCCCCTTTATTAATATTGATTGTGCAGTCTTTAAGAATATTAACTTCTCCATACCAGTTGGAAACATTCTTTATTTCGATCATATGTGTAGACATTTTTTTTCCTATTAGCGGATAATGGATATTTTTTTCTGTAAATACAAGACTATCTGAGACAGTGTAAAACAGATAACAAAATAGAAAATAGCGGCTAAAACATAAGCTTCTTGCTTTACACCAAAGTTGTTAGCAACAATATCAAAACCGTTCAAGAGGCTATTGCCACTGATTGCGTAGACAAGCGTTGTATCCTGAAAAAGGATAATGACTTGTGTAAAAAAAACGGGCAGCATGTCTCTAAAGGCTTGGGGAAGAATAACAATGTACATATTCTGCCAATATGTCATGCCAAGAGCTTGCCCAGCATGTTTTTGTCCTTGTGAAACAGAATTTATACCAGCTCGCATAATCTCGGCGAAATAAGCAGTTTCAAATGCGGTAAAGGTGATGAGTGCAGATTTATTTGCACCGATTGATGTTCCAGTTAGGAAAGGCAAAAGCACAAAAAACCATAAGATAACCATAACGAGCGGTATTGAGCGCATGGCGGTTATATAAATTATTGCAAGCCAAGAGAGCAGTTTTACAGAAGAAAGCCGCATCATTGCTAGGAGTGTGCCAAAAATAAGTCCTAATATTGTGGAAAAAAGGGTTAGAAAAATGCTAAAGAGTAAACCTGATAGGATATAAGAACAGAATATATCAAAAGTAAAAAATGAAAAATCAAAGTCTGAAAAATTGAAAGGAGAAGAAAATCCAAACTGGGAGCTTATGAAGTCTATCATATTCAGTTTTCCTCGGTTCTAAAGTTAGGGATTTTAAGCATTTGTTCAATTATTGTCATAATAATGAAGACAAAGAGAGCTATAAGAATATAAAGGATCGTTACAATGAGATAATTCTCATAAACATGACTTACTTCTTCAATTGTTTGGTATTGAAACTGCATCAGTTCATTGATTGAAACGGCGAATGCTATAGATGAGTTTTTCACAATCCCCATTGCTTCTGAAGTGAGTGGGGGCATAATTGTGCGTATAGCATGCGGTAATATGATATAGCGATAAACTTGATATGTTGTGAACCCCATTGCCATGGCTGCATAACGTTGTCCAGAAGGAGTCGCTTCAATACCTGAGCGGACTTGTTCGGCGATACGAGCAGAGGTAAAGAATCCTAAGGCACATGTTATTAAGAGAATAGGTGAAAAGTTCATCGCTGGCGGATACACTTTAGGTACAACGAAATACCATAAAAACACTTGTACAAGCAAAGGAATGTTACGCATGATTTCCACCCAGATACTACCGATAATGCGTAATAGGCGATTGATTATGGAGGTATTAGGTAGAGTGCGTATCGTCCCTATAACAACACCACAAAATACAGCTAGAATTAATGAGGAGACGGATAATAAAACTGTATTTTTAAAGCCATCGAGTAGTGTATCTAAATAGGTATGGCTCACACTAGGGGTTCCAAGGCATCCTGCTACCAGTGTTTGAGTAAGATCATCTCTACAAAGGAAAGAAAAGTCCATTGATTTATATTTCCTAAATTGAGTTATTTATAAATAGAACAATAAATCAGCTATTTTATATCAGCAAACTTTATTGAAAAATAAACTAGAACATAACCACACTCAATTTTTAAAGAGTGTGGTTATCCTTTTTAAGAATTCTACAAATTGTTTTCTTTATAGCTTTCCCGTGGCTTATTGTTTGGATGTTCCCAAGCATATTTTGTTGCTTTAGATAAGGGGAGGTTGACAATAGTATTTGTAGGCGGCGTTGGTTTCATAAACCATTTATCATAAAGCTTTGCAAGTGATTCGTCTTTGATTTGGCGCACAATACTATCGTTGATTGTTTGTTCAAAGTTTTTGTCATTTAATCGAAGCATACAAGCGATGGGTTCGACTGAAAGTACTGGATCAAGGATCACATAATCAGATGGATTTTTTGATTTGGCAATATGGCCAGCAAGAATTGAAGCATCCATAACAAATGCATCTGCACGACCAGATTCTAACAATAAGAAACTGTCTCCATGGTCTTTACCTTTCACAACATTAAAGTGAATATTTTTTGCACGTTTATTTTTACGGATAAGCTGAACAGACGTTGTACCGGTGGTTGTTGCGACTGTTTTGCCATTTAAATCAGCAAGAGATTTAATGTGAGAGTTTTTCTTAACGGCGATACGGACTTCTTCAACGTAAGTGGTATAAGCAAATGCGGCTTCTTTACTACGGGCAACATCATTTGTTGTGGAGCCACATTCAAAATCATAGGTACTATTTTTCAAAAGCGGGATTCTATTTTGTGATGTGATGGGAAGATAATGAATTTTAATTGGTTTCCCAATTTTTTTTGAAATATCATCGATGATACGCTCTGCCATTTCTGTGTGAAAGCCTACATATTTGTCATTACCAAGGGCATAGGCTAGACCGGATGATTCTCGGACACCTAGGGTGATCTCTCCTGTCTTTTTTATTTTCTCAAGTGTATCATTTCCAGCTCCTGCGACACTTGTTAGTCCAAGGGTAGTTGCTGCAATAAATAGTAACAGTGATTTTTTCATTATGTCCTCCATTCATGTACGATTTCTCGCTTTTGTTTTATTTCTAAGTATATTTCCACACATCGTGTAGCACATTTATATTTTAGGTGGGATTATTTTTTTACTTTAATAAAATTAGGTGTTTTACTCTATTAATCGAAATTAAAATGAGCCCAAACGGGAATATGGTCTGATGTTTTTTGATATCCCCTTACTTCTGTTTGGCTATAGGTGCAAATAAGTTGATCGACAGCTTCTGGTGATAAGAGTAAGTGATCAATACGAATCCCGTTATTTTTACGCCATGCACCAGCTTGAAAATCCCAGAAGCTGAATGAAGGGGTCTCTGTGACATTACGAATAGCGTCATAAAAGCCTAAATGAAGAATGCGCTGAAATGCCTGTCTTGTTTGTGGAAGGAATAAGGCATCATGATTCCATTCTTGAGGATTTTTTGCATCCAATGAGGTGGGAATAACATTATAATCACCAGCGAGGATAAGAGGCTCCTCATAGGCAAGCAATGATTTTGCATGGGTATATAATCTTTCCATCCATTCCATTTTATAAGGGTATTTGTCACTGTTGATAGGGTTCCCATTGGGGAGGTAGAGGGATGCAACACGAATAACACCTTTATTGGTTGAATAAACTGCTTCAATGTAGCGTGTTTGTTCATCATTATCATTGCCAGGTAATCGCCGTACAACTTCATCAGGTGTTTTTTTAGAAAGAATCGCAACGCCATTAAAACTTTTTTGTCCATGTGTTTCTATGTGATACCCTAACCCTTCAATTGCATTGCGTGGAAAGTTCTCATCAGTGCTTTTAGTTTCTTGCAAACAGACTATATCAGGTTGGTTTTGCTGTAGCCATTGATATAATGTTTCATGTCTTGCTTTGATTCCAGCAATATTCCACGTTACTATTTTCATGGTTCCCATCTTATTAAATATTTGTGCAAGTTTAATTGCTACTTTCCAATGTTCATAAATATATCCAACAATATATCGTGTTAAGTTATAATGTCGTGTTTTTTGTATGAGAGAGATACTTATTGTGAGGATTTTATTTATCAAGAACTTCTGTAAAAACGAAATTAAAGTGTTAAAATTCCATTTATTTTGATTTTTAAAAACTTTCTTATGTTTAGTTCTTGACGAATGCCTGTGTTCCCGCTATTAGAAAACACATAGCCGATGTGAGAGTGGTTTTGGAAATTTTGTTTTTGTTCCAAAGGTCACTTAAGTGGGTTTTAAAAGATTAAAAGCAAATGCTAGTGCAAAAGGCTATTGCCTTCTCTGCTTATGGTCGGGTAAACTGTTTTTAGCAGTGCTGCCCGATTTTGTGTGTGAGTTTAGTTATTTGCTCCGATTTTATCGGAATAGATGGAAATAGAAAAGCCCAAGAGGGCAAGACGAACGTAAATCAAAAAGAGGAAGGTTGCATGCCTACCGTAAATCAGTTGATTCGCAAGCCACGTGTTGTGCCGGTTAAGCGCAATAAGGTTCCTGCTCTTCAATCAAATCCGCAAAAGCGTGGGGTTTGTACGCGTGTTTATACAACGACGCCGAAGAAACCAAATTCGGCGCTTCGAAAGGTTGCTAAGGTCCGTTTGACAAATGGATTTGAGGTGATTGGTTATATTCCTGGGGAAGGGCATAATCTTCAAGAGCACTCTGTTGTTATGATTAGAGGTGGTCGTGTGAAGGATTTGCCAGGGGTTCGTTATCACATTATCCGTGGTTTGCTTGATACTCAGGGTGTCAAGAATCGTAAACAGCGTCGTTCAAAGTATGGCGCGAAGCGTCCAAAATAATATTGAGAGACAAAGCCGATGTCCCGTCGTCATAGAGCAGAAAAGCGTGAAATTAATCCGGATCCAAAGTTTGGTGATTTGGTTATTACGAAATTTATGAATGCCATTATGTTTGATGGTAAAAAGTCAGTTGCTGAGCGTATTGTTTATGGTGCGCTTGATGTTGTTGAGAAGAGAGTGAAGACAGATCCTGTGGCTCTGTTTCATCAGGCGTTAGAGAATGTTGCTCCTCATATTGAGGTTCGTTCGCGTCGTGTTGGTGGTGCTACTTATCAGGTTCCAATTGATGTTCGTCCAGATCGCCGTCAAGCTCTTGCTATTCGTTGGTTGATTTCGGCAGCGCGTGGGCGTAATGAAACGACGATGATTAGTCGTCTTTCTGGTGAATTAATGGATGCGGCCAATAATCGTGGTTCTGCAGTAAAAAAACGTGAGGATGTTCATCGTATGGCTGAAGCTAATCGTGCATTCTCTCATTATCGCTGGTAAGTGTGTTTAAAACTTAAGGCAAATAGAATGGCTCGCGAATATAAAATTGAAGATTATCGTAATTTTGGTATTATGGCGCACATTGACGCTGGTAAGACCACTATGACTGAGCGTATTTTGTTCTATACAGGTAAGAATCATAAAATTGGTGAAACCCATGATGGTGCTTCTACGATGGATTGGATGGAGCAGGAGCAAGAACGTGGTATTACGATTACATCTGCTGCAACGACGACTTTTTGGGAAGGGCGTGATGGTCGCAAGCGACGTTTTAATATTATAGATACGCCAGGGCACGTTGATTTTACGATTGAAGTTGAGCGTTCTTTGCGTGTTCTTGATGGGGCGATAGCATTGTTGGATGCGAATGCTGGTGTGGAGCCTCAGACGGAGACTGTTTGGCGGCAGGCTGAGAAGTATCGTGTGCCACGTATGGTTTTTGTTAATAAAATGGACAAGATAGGTGCTGATTTTTACCGTAGTGTGGAAATGGTTGGTTCTCGCTTGGGGGCTAAGGCTCTTGTTTTGCAGTTGCCTATCGGTGCTGAGAATGATTTTGAAGGTGTTGTAGATCTTGTTGAGATGAAGGCATTGAGATGGGATGGTTCTATTGGTGCTTCTGCGGTGGTTGATGAAATTCCCTCTGATTTAAAAGAGAGGGCAGAAGAATATCGCGAAAAGCTCATCGAAATGGCGGTTGAGGTTGATGAAGCGGCGACAGAGGCTTATCTTGAGGGTGTTATGCCAACGGATGAGCAGCTTATTGCTCTTATCCGAAAGGGAACGATAGAGGTTCAGTTTCATCCTGTTCTTTGTGGTACAGCTTTTAAAAATAAGGGTGTGCAGCCACTTTTAGATGCTGTTGTTTCTTATCTTCCTTCTCCGGTTGATATTCCGGCAATTAAGGGGGTTGATGTGAAAACAGAGTCCGAGGCGATACGTGAATCTTCAGATGGTGCTCCGCTTTCTATGCTTGCTTTTAAGATTATGAATGATCCTTTTGTTGGATCTTTGACTTTTTGTCGTGTTTACTCTGGTAAAGTTCAAAAGGGTGTTTCTCTCGAAAACACTGTGAAGGGAAAAAGAGAACGTTTGGGGCGTATGCTTCAAATGCATTCAAATTCTCGTGAGGATATTGAGGAGGCATTTGCTGGTGATATTGTTGCTCTTGCGGGGCTTAAGGAGACAACAACAGGAGATACTCTTTGTGATCCTCTAAAGCCTATTATTTTGGAGCGGATGGATTTTCCAGAGCCTGTTATTGAGATTGCGATTGAGCCAAAAACAAAAGCGGATCAGGAAAAAATGGGTATTGCCCTTAATCGTTTGGCAGCTGAAGATCCTTCGTTTCGCGTGAAATCTGATGAAGAGTCTGGGCAGACTATTATTGCTGGAATGGGTGAGCTTCATCTTGATATCATTGTTGATCGTATGCGACGTGAGTTTAAGGTTGAGGCGAATATTGGGCAGCCTCAAGTTGCTTATCGTGAATCAATTACAAAAATGGCAGAAATTGATTATACACACAAGAAGCAATCTGGTGGTGCGGGGCAGTTTGCGCGTGTGAAAATTATTTTTGAGCCTCATGATGGTGATGACTTCGTTTTCGAGTCAAAAGTGGTTGGTGGTGCAGTTCCAAAAGAATATATTCCTGGTGTTCAGAAGGGGATTGAGAGTGTTATGGGGTCAGGTCCTCTTGCAGGGTTCCCTATGCTTGGTGTAAAAGCAACTCTGGTCGATGGTGGTTATCACGATGTTGATTCTTCTGTGTTGGCTTTTGAAATTGCTGCTCGTGCAGCTTTTCGTGATGGGGCAAAGAAGGCTGGGGCGCAGCTTCTTGAGCCAATTATGAAGGTAGAGGTTGTAACTCCTGAAGATTATGTTGGTGATGTTATTGGTGATCTCAATTCTCGTCGCGGTCAGATTTCAGGAACCGAGGCTCGTGGTATTGCTACAGTGGTAAATGCAATGGTTCCTTTGGCAAATATGTTTGGTTATGTGAATACTCTTCGTTCTATGAGTCAAGGGCGTGCACAGTATACAATGCAGTTTGATCATTATGAGCCTGTCCCCTCGGCTGTTGCTTTGGAGATTCAGAAGAAATACGCGTAATTTTTAGGTCATTAATTTTAACTTAATCCTTGATTTGGATGGAAAATGGAGAGCTCAAATGGCAAAGAGCAAATTTGAACGCACGAAACCGCATGTTAATATAGGAACGATTGGTCACGTTGATCATGGGAAGACTTCGTTGACAGCAGCGATTACGAAATATTTTGGTGAATTTAAAGCCTATG